>NZ_LJHP01000046.1:0-59971 GCF_001295965.1 Blastomonas sp. AAP25 | reverse complement strand
CCGCGGGTTCCTGCACTGGAGGCTTTCGTACGCAAGCGCCCGAAACCCTTCACAGTCTCGGTCGTTCCCGATCGTTCGCGATGACGTCTGCTACAGCCAAAAGCCGCCATACGGCTTTCAGGATCGCATTTTGGCCACGCTCATGGCTCTAACTGAGTGGATTAGCGAATGTCCGCAATGCAGAGGTCGGAAGCAGGTTTGATATCTGCGCTGGCTGTCTGGGACGCGAGAGACAAAACTCAAAAATCCGCCGACAGCGACAGGTTGAATCTGCGCGAGGGGATGAACTGGAAACCACCGCCGCCGGTGACGTTCCACCCGAAGGTGTTGGTCAGGTTTGCAATCTGCGCGCGCACCTCGGCGGGGCTGCGCCCCAGCTTGAAGCGGTAGCGCGTGCCCAGATCGATAGTCGCCCGTTCGGGAATGAACAGGCTGTTGTCGATCTGCGCCGCTCGGTCACCGGTGTAGTTGATACCCAGATCGACCGACAGAGCATCCAGGGCGGGTGGCTGATAATCGACCCTGAGGTCGAGGGTCGTGCCCACGCGGCCCAGCGGGCGTTCGCCCAAGCGGCCTTGCTCGACCGCCTCGCCGGTAACGCGGGGGCGCATCAGCATTGCACCTGCAATCACGTTAAGGCCTGGCAGGGGCTTGGCGGTGAGCGAAATCTCCGCCCCCTATGCTTCACTTCGCCCAGCACCCGGAAGACATTGTCGGCGTCGAGCTCGAAATAGGGACGGCGCACGTCGAACAGACCTGCGATCAGCTTGACGTCCTTCGTCAGCGTCCAGCGCACCCCCGCCTCGACCTGCCGGGTGCGCAGCGCGGGCAGGGACAGGTTGGCGTTGGCGGCAAAGGACGGCGCGGTGCCGCTTTCCTCGAGCCCGCGGGTGGTGGCGGCGTAAAGCACAATGCCATCCATCGCGGTCAGCACCGCCGAGGCATTCCAGAGGATCGGGCTGTCGGCGTTGGCGGTGGGCGCAAGGGCGGGCGCGCGCACCTTCTTGCGGTATCGGGTCTTCTGCAGACCGAAATTGATCTCTCTCAGGCCCTGCCACTGCATTTCATAGCCGAGCGCGCCGGTCTCCTGGCGTATCTCGTCGCGGGTGAGCGCGCCAAAAGCCACATCCGGCTCAGGCACCGATTCTGCGACATCGATCGCGCCAGGGCCAAGGCTGCGAAAGGCAAAGCCGCCCAGATCATCGTCCACGCGGCGAAAGCGCGCCGAGGCCAGCAGGTGGTGGCAGCGCGGGCCCTCGGTAAACTCTCGCTCGACAAGCAGTTCACCCGAATAGGATTGCGACACCTGATCGCGCCCCAACAGCACCTGCCGCTCTGTCCTGCCATGGGCGTTCTCGCGAAGAGGTTTGCCCCGAACTGGTCGATGGTGAAGCGAGAGGAGAACAGGCCCAGCCCGATTTGCCACGGCCCGCGATCGACCTTCGCCATGGCGCCGAAATTCTGCGGATGTCCCGCCCAGTCGGCCCAGTGCTGCCCGTAGAAGCGGTTGCGGGCGATGGGGCGGGGGAGGAAGGCGCCGGAAGTGAAGATCACCGGAGTCGTCTCCTCGTCGAAATAGTCGTAGCGGCTGAAGAAGCCTGTCACCTCCACGCCCTTGGCAGGCCGCCAGCGCGCGACGCCGCCATAGCGCACGAACCAGAAATCGGCTCCGTCGGGGTACACGAGTTCCTCCACCCCTGCGCCGCGAAGGCGGAGAAGCCGCGCACATTGCCGCCGTTGTAGAGCCCGATCGTCTCATCCCCGACGCTGGTGCCGAAGGCGTCCGAGGCCTGAGTGATGACGTTCTCTTCCGAGCGGTTGACCAGCGCAATGTTGGCGCCGACGTCACGCTCCCGAGCGGTTGTCGCATCCGCTTGCTCCGAGGCGGGCGGATTGCTGCCTTGCGCCGCTGCCGGACGGAGCGGGGCTAGCAGAAGCGCTGATGCCAGCAGCGCCGCGCTTCGCAATGGCGCCGTCGTCACGCGAGCTTAAGGCGCGCGAAGCGCCGACCTGCCAGAAGCATCAGACCGGTGGCAAGCGCGGCAAGGGTCGCGATCGCACCCCAGGGCATCACGCGCACGGGCGACCAGGCGAAACGCGGCATCTCCTCGGCGTCTGCGGCCCCGATGATGGCGCCGCGCTCCACGAACTCGCCGCCGAACCGGCGCAGCGCGGTGCGGTATTGCTCGCTTGCGGTACGAAAGCCCTGCCCCCCGGCAGCATCGGTTCCGGCAGCCTCTTCCAGCGCGCGCTTGGCCACCAGCGCGGGCGAGGCCCACGACAGCGCCTCGGCGAAGCGCTGCTGGGCGGTGAGCTGCTCGGTGAAGCGCCGGTCAATCGGGGCAGTCGCCGCCTCGACGTTCTGCGCCACCTCCCAGGTCTTGCGGATCGAGGCAAGGCGGCCTTCGAATTCGCCCGATGCGATCTCCGGGTGATCGTTCTCGTAGGCCTCGGTCGAGGCGATCTCGGCGGCGCGGGCGGCGGCGATCTGCTCGAAGCGTGATGGCGGCGGGTAGCTGGCCTGCACGATGGCCGAAAACGCTGCGGGCAGCACCAGCGTGACGAGCGCCCACAGCGCGACCAGCGTGAAGGCTGCGGTCTCGGCGCCGATGTCGAGAGAGTTGATCCACGCCCCGCACGCGGCCCACAGCAGCAGGAACAGGACCGCCACCAGCAGCCATACACTCGCCGCCTGCCAGCGACCTGCCACATCCGGCCCGCTCGCCAGTTGCACGAGCACCGCCGCCGCGATCATCAGCAGCACCAGCGCAAGGCGCGGGAGAATGCGAGCGATCACCAGACGCACCGGATCGCCCGCCTGCGCCACGATCAGGCGGGCCATGCCGCTGTCGCGGTCGGCGGCGAACAGGCTGTAAAGCAGGCCGATCAGCACCAGCGGCGCAAGCACCACCACCACGAAACCGAGGTCGATCCCGCCGCGCACCAGCAGCTCCGGGTTATCGAGCCCGCTGCGCTGGAACAGCGTGTCGCGGCCGGTGCGCATGGTGACCGTGGTGGTATAGGGATCGAGCGCCGCGCGCCCGACGCTCAGTTCGGGAAGCAGGGGAAGCGGAGCAATTAGCACCTGGCGCAGGCGATAGGGCGTGAGGATCGCCTCCTCGGGGGGCAGTTCGGCATCGGCCAACCGCTCGCGCAATTGTTCGGCCGCCTCGCTCTGACGGAGTTGGGCGGCGGCCCGACCGTCGATCTGGCCCTGCATCAGCGCCGCGCCGGACAGGCAGGCCAGCGCCAGCGCGCCCGCAAGAACTGCTAGCAGGGCCAGCGCCGCGCGGTCGCGTAGCATCACGCGGAGCTCAAGCGCGATCATCCCGAGCACCCTATTGCCCCGCACCGTTGAGCCGCTGTGCCGAACGCAGCACTAGAACCATCGCCCCTGCCAGCCAGACCAGCAGGATCAGCGCCTCGCGCCACAGTCCGGCAAGCGTCTCGCCCAGCGACGGCGGGACGAAGGCAAAGTCCTCGACCTCGGACCACAGCTGCGGATCAGCGAGATAATCGAAGTCTGTACCAGCGCCGTTGCGGATCAGATCGGTGTTGAGCTGCGTCACCACCGCCCGGCGGCGGCTTTCGGCCTGTTCCTGAAAGGCGATCTGATGCGGCATGTCGGTGCCGCTCAGCGCCATGGAGATGTTCTGCAGGGCGGGCAGCGGGGAGACAAGACTTGCCCAGCGCAGCACCGCACGCTGGGCATCGTAGACGGCGAAGAGCGCGCGGAACTTCTCGTCATAGACCTGGTTGCCGAGCCGCTCGTCCTCCTCGAGCTGGAGACCGCCGAAGCTGACCGGCAGGTCCTCGATCCGGCTGCCCCCGTATTGCGCCATCATCTTGGCCGCAAAGGTGTCCATCCCCTCGGCGAAGGGGCTGGGATAGGCCGCCTTGGCCGCAGCGACATCGGCCCAGAACTGCTCGCCGGTGGGTGCCGGGGCGGCGTAGTCGGCAAGAGAAGCGGCTGCGCGCGGGGTCAGCACGATAGCGAAGAGCCACAGCCCCGCGAGCATCATCAGCGCCTGCCCCGAGGAGCGCGCGTGCAGCGACACCATCACAGCGATCGCCGCCACGATCGCCAGGAAAGCGCCATAGGCTATGAGCCATACGGCCAGCCGTGCCGGATCGATGGGCCCCGCACCCGCGGCGGCGATCACCCCGACGAGGCTGATCACGCCGCCCAGCGCCAGCGTCACCGCGCCGACCGAGGCGAGCTTGGCCCTGACAAGGTTTGCCGCGCCCACCCCGCTCGCCAGCATCAGCCGCAGCGTTCCCCGCTCCCGCTCGCGCGCGACGCAGCTGGCGGCGATGACGGCGACGAGCAGCGGCATAAGCATCTGCAGCACCCAGGCGAGGCTGAAGTCCCCGCTCGGCAGGATCACGGTCTGATCGTCGACCGGCCGGGCGACCGCCGGGTTGCGGTTGTGCGCCTCCATCCACACCGCGCTGCCCGAAAAGGCAGCGATACCGGGATCGAGCACCGCCTGTGCGGTGAGCGGCTTGAACGCCCATTTCGAGAAATGCGCCGCACTGTGGGGATTGCGTGCGCCCTGTCCTTCCCAGGTGGCGCGATCGGCGGCGATGGTGGCGGCGCGGTCCGCTTCATGGGCGTTGATTCGGGCATAAGCGGTCAATAGCGCGGTGACGGCCAGCGCAAGCACCAGCAATGCCATGACAACGACCCGCCGATCACGGCGCAGCTCGCGCAGGTCCTTGGTGAGGATCGCGGCGGTGATGCTCATGCCGCGCGCTCTGCCATGTGGGTGAGGTAAATCGCCTCCAGTTCGCCGGCAGAAAGGGTTGCCGGGTCGATCATGGCCAGTAGCTGCCCGTGGCGCATGATCCCGATTCGGGTGGCGACATCCTTCGCGCGGAAGATGTCGTGGGTGGAGATCAGCAGCGCCGTGCCGCCCGCAGCGGTCTCGCGCAGCACCGCGACCAGATCATTGGCGGCTGCCGGATCAAGGCCTGACAGCGGCTCGTCGAGCAGGATCGCTTTGGCCCGTTTCATTAGGGCAATCGCAAGGCCCAGCTTCTGGCGCATGCCCTTGGAATAGGTGCCCGCAGGACGATCGATAGCGCCATCGGGGAACCGCAGCCTTGAAAGGATCGCATCCCGCGCGGCACGATCGACCCGCTCGCCAGCCAGCTGCGCGAAGAAATCCAGGTTCTCCGCCCCGGTCAGTGTTGGATAGAGCGCCACGACCTCCGCCACATAGCCAAGCTTCTTGCGTGCTGCAGAAAGATTGCGGGCGACCTCGACACCGTCCACCAGCGCCGCTCCGGCGGATGGTTCCAAAAAGCCGAGGAAGAGGTTGATCGTGGTGGTCTTGCCAGCGCCGTTCGCCCCGAGCAGGCACACAGTCTCGCCCGCCGCGACCTGAAGGTCGAGCCGATCGAGCGCCACAGCCTCGCCAAACTGCTTGGAGAGACCGACCGCTTCGAGCACCTGAGGCTGCGTCGTCATGCTGCCCTCGTCTTCTCAGAATCCTGCGCGCAGGGTCAGTTGGACCTGACGGCGCTCTCCAAAGAATACCGCGCGGAAATCGCCGCCGGTGAAATAGGTCTCGTCAAACAGGTTCTTCACATTGAGCGCGGCTTCGAACGGGCCGAAATCGTGGCGCACCGCTGCGTCGAACACGGTGAAGGCGGGGAGGATGTCGAGCGCATCATTGGCCCGGCGCTCGCCGACATGGCGCACCCCAATGCTGCCTTCACTTCTTGGCAGTCCGACGGCATCGCCCAGCAGCGTCAGGAACATGCTTGCCGAGTTTTTGGGGACATTGAGCGAGGTCAGGCCGACATCACCATTGTTGCTAGCCCGCACCTTGGCATCGAGAAAGGTATAGCCCGCCTGTACAATCAGCGCCTCGCCGATCCGTCCACTGAGCTCGATCTCCGCCCCCTTGTGCCGCTGCGCGCCGACCAGCACGCTGAAACCGGGATTGGCAGGATCGCCATTGACGATGTTGGTCTGGTCGATCTGGAAGATCGCCGCCTGCGCCGACAGCCGCTTATCGGCAGATTGCCAGCGCAGACCAGCTTCGATCTGCTCGCCCTGCGAGGGCGGCGGAGTTTGCCCATTGGTGAGCGGATCGAACCCGAACTGTGGCTCGAAAGATTGGCTATAGCTAAGGTAGGGCGAAAACCCGGCGTCGCTGACATACATAACCGCCGCGTTGAAACTGGTATCGCTGTCGTCCTGAGTGCGGGTGGTTCCGGCGAGCACATCGGTGCTGCTGGTGTCCGAGTCCGACTGGCGCACCCCGGCGACCACGATGAACCGCTCTGCGACCTTCGCCCGATATTGGGCGTAAAGGCCAACCTGCTTCAAGGCGACGTCAGCCGAGAAGAACGGCCCCAACGGCACGGGAGCGATGCCATAGACAGGCGCGTTGGGGTTGATCGGCGCCAGGCCGAACAGCTCGCCCGAATTGCGATCGGTGAAGTCCTGATAGTCGATACCGATCATCACCCGGTGTTCGATGTTGCCGGTGCCAAACACAGCTTCAAGCTGGTTGTCGGTCGAGAGCATCTTGCGATCGCCGATGTAGTCGAACCCACGGCGGGTAATGCTTGTCGGTGTTGAGCCCCCGCGCGGCGCCTGAACGATCGGGCCTTCAATGCTGAGATCGCTGTATCTGAGGCGCGAGCGGAACTGCAGCGCATCGCTGAACCGGTGCGAGAACTGGTAGCCGATCTGGACCTGTTCCGACGTCAGCCGATCAAGATCGGGCTCGCCCAGAAACAGCGAACGCCGGATCGGCCCGGCGGCGCTCGGCTGCAAGGTGCCCAACAGAGGCACGCCGATGGTGCGGTCGTAATCATCGCGCTGATAGAGCGCGAGCAGCGTCAGCTTGGTCGCATCGCTCGGCCGCCATGTGACGCTGGGCGCCACGAAGATCCGCTCGGCCCCGACGAAGTCCTGCGTGTCCCCGCGCGAGGCGTAGACAATCGGCGCGCGCGCAGACAACGTGTCGCTTTCGTTGAGCGCCCCGCCAATATCGGCAGTGAGGCGATAAAAGTCGTCGGTACCGATGGTCGCGGTGAAATCGGCGACCCGCTCAGGCGAAGCGACCCGGCTCGTCATGTTGACCACACCGCCCGGCGCGATCTGTCCGAACAGCACAGATGCCGGCCCCTTCACAACCTCGATCGAGGCGAGCCCGCCCGGCTCCTGCTGCTGAAGGTAGCTCGGATCAAGCCGCAGACCATCGCGGAACTGATAACGCGATTGATTGAAGCCTCGTACCAGGAATTCATCGAAACCCGAGCGCCCGGCAAGTTCGGCTTGCACCGAAGGCACGTAACGCAGAATTTCCTCGACGCTGGTGGCGTTTTGGCGCCCGAACGCGTCTTGCATAATGACGGTGATGTTCTGCGGAGTCTCGGCCAGCGGAACGTCGAGCTTGGCGATCGCAGTGGCGGTAACGACAATGTCGGCCGCATTGTCTTGATCTGCTTTGCTGCCTTCCTGAGCTTGCAGCGCCGTCGGCACCGCAGAGATAACCGCAGCCAAAATGATTTTCTTCACGTCTTTCATTGACCCCCTGCGCTTCCTGACAATGCTAATTGATATGTTACACCATTACATTTAGCAACGCTTATGTTCAAAATTCTGCTGACCCATCGATGGCTTTCACTTGTGCTGGGGCTGCCGATGGCTCTCGTCGCATTGACTGGTATGCCACTGGCTTTGTGGGAAGAGGCCGATGCCATTTTCGCACCAAACTTCTATCCGTCCACGCCTGCAAGCGCGAAGGGCGCCGCCGACCGCGCCATCTCCGTGGTCAAAGCCCGGCACCCCGGCATAGCGCTGGATTTCATCTATTTTCCGCGCGCCTCCTCTGCGATGCACGTCGGCGGAACGACCAGTTCTGGCGAGCAGATCGAGGTGGCGGTTGACGGATCTGGCCAGCTGATCCTTGGCACGCGAAGCCACAGCGCCAGCACGATCGGCCAGATCCATGCATTCCACTCCGAATTTTTCGCGGGCGATGCCGGGCGATGGCTCATGCTCGCTTTGGCATGGGTGCTGTTCGTCTCAACCGCCACGGGGGTGTGGATGTGGCTGGTGCAGCGGCGGCTTGAGCGAGCCTCGCTGAAAATGACCCGCACCCCGAGCAGAGCCAAAGTGCTTCACAACGTAATTGGCATCTGGTCATCCGGGCTGTTGCTTACGATGGCTCTGACGACGATCGTGCTGACCTGGCCGGACCAACCGGGAACGCTAGCGCATGTTCATACCCGCCACTCACCGACTGCACCGATGGCAGGGAGGATAGCCCATGCCGTCGAAATTCACGCTGGCACGATGAAGCTCCGCAGCATTTCGCTTCGTGCCCCACCTGACGCGCCGGCCCGCGCAATTGTCGAAAACTCAGCCGGGATCATGCGCATCATGTTGGTCGACATCGAAGGAGGGGCCGTCATCGCCGAGCGGCCGCTGGCGGTGACCTCGACCGATGCATTTGCGCGAGGATTGCATGGCGGGTCTGCCTTTGGGCATGCAGGGCGTTGGTTCATGGCTGGCGCGAGCCTCTTACCCATAACATTGTTCTTGACCTGCCTTTCGATGTTCACGCGAAGGAGGTGCCGAAAGCGACGATGAAAACCGATCCATCGCATGCGACACACCAGACCCATTCCGCAGTGACCAGATGGGGGTCGCTTGCTGAACGGCAGCAATTGGGAAGCGCTCCCGCAAAAAGCCGCCAATCGGGAGGCGATCACCACAGTGTCGGCTTTTGGTGAAGTCGGGCATCTTCAAGGCGGTTTAGAAAGGGCAGAAATGTCCCACGAACGTGCATTCGCATTCGGCAGCAGTCGACCCAGACCCAGTCGTACACGACAGCCACGATGAATGTCCGGGTCTGTCAAAAGGAGCCGTTTAGGGCGGCGCTAAGCGACGAGTTGGTTGTGTGCTCCAATTCCAAGCCGACTGCCGACAAGAAGCTTGAAAGCAGATATCACTGAACACATCACCTGGTTAATCAATGACGGTGCCCTGGCACTTCATCGTTCCTCTGGCGGTGGATTGCGCGCGCCTGACTCGGGGGCATTCCGAAGGTGTTGGCATGCCAGCGCGTGAATGCACCAATAGAGCCATAGCCGAGCATCTCAGCTACATCCGTGATGCGCATCCGGTGGTTGGCCAAGTATTGAACCGCAAGTTGCATACGCGCGCTGTTGAGCAGCACGCTGAAGCTGGTCTGTTCAGCATCAAGCAGCCGCTGCAACGTGCGAACCGTCAGCCCCATGGCTGCCGCGCAGCCGTGGATGGTGGCGCGGCCGGAGGGCAGCAGCAGCTGGATCAGTTGACTGACGTCTTGCGTCGCTGACCGGCTTGCAGGACTCATCACCGCGTCAAGCAACTGCCGCGCGTGCGCTGCAAGCTGATCATCGGCCTTCAGATTAGGTCGATCGAGATCAGCGGCAGCAATAACGATGCCGTTGAATTCCGAGTTGAACTGCGGTCGGCAATTGAACACGCGGAGGAACACCGTACTCTCGGACGTCCCAGGTGAATCGTGCGATAAACAGACAGTAAGCGGTGCCCATAAATCACCAAGAACGCTCCGGCACAATCGGGCGAGCACGCCGAGCGCGAGATTGGTGGACTGGCGAGATGGCTCAGGGCGACGTAACTGAAAATCCTCGCGCAGGATCACGTCGCTCCCATGCTCGTCACAGTGCAGCACCAATGTCGAGTTGATCCGCGAGCGGAACTCCTGAAGCGTATGCAATGCGGTTCGAAGCGTGGACTGGTGCGCGATCAGCAAGCTTGTGGCCCCCAGGTTGGCGAGCGAACGGCATTCCGCCATTCGCAGGCCGAGCGTGAGGCAACCCGTCTCGGCGGCGCTGCGCTCCAGCAGCCGGATCGCTGCCTGGACGGGGATCAGTCTTTCCGGGTTCACGAGAAGGTCGCCGGTGAGCCCCTGCTCGCGCAGCAATGGGCGTGGATCGACCGCGAAACCTGCCATTGTTTCGAGATACCCGGTCAACGCTGCGACCCGGACAAGCTCCGCCATGCCTTTGCTCTCCCATCGCGCCAGCTGACGTGGCGTCGAATGTGAAAACAATGTCACCAATTGTGAAAAATGCCAACCCGAAACGCCCTACCGCTCAGGCTAACAACAATGGGAGAGGATGCTATGGCTCAGGCCGTCCGCTTTTACGAGACTGGAGGTCCAGAGGTCTTGCGCCTGGAGGATGTCGCGGTCGGCGATCCCGGTCCGGGCGAGGTGCGCATTCGCCATGCAGCGGTAGGCTGCAACTTTGCCGACACCTATTTCCGCTCCGGCTATTATCCTGTGCAGCCACCATGCGGCATCGGTGTCGAAGGCGCGGGCACGATTGTCGCGGTGGGCGAAGGCGTGACGGCTTTCGCCGAAGGTGACAGGGTCGCCTACAACGGCAGCCCATTAGGTGCGTACAGTACTGAACGGGTGATGCCCGCCGCTCCGCTGTTCAAGCTGCCTGGCGGGATTTCCTTCGAGACGGCGGCAGCCTCGACGATGCGCGGGCTGTCTGCAACATATTGGCTGACCAAGGCCAATCCGATGATGAAGCCGGGCGACACCATCCTGCTCCACGCCGCTGCGGGCGGCGTTGGGCTGCTCGCCGTGCAACTCGCCAAGCTGCTTGGCCTGCGGGTGATCGGGACCGTCTCGAACGAAGCGAAGGCCGAAGCCGCTCGCGCAGCCGGATGCGACGACATCATTTTCTACCGTCGAGAGGATGTTGCCGAGCGGGTCAAGGCGCTGACCGACGGTGCGGGCGTAACCACCGTGTTCGACAGCGTAGGCAAAGATACGTTCGATGCGTCTCTGAAATCCCTGAAGCGGCGCGGGATGCTGGTTGCCTGCGGCACTGCGTCTGGTCCGTTTCCACCGGTCGATGCCTTTCAGCTCATGCTACAAGGCTCGGTGTATTTCACGCGCCCCGCCTTTGCGGATTATTATGCCGATCCGATCGAACGCGCCGAACTGGCCAGCCTCTGGTTCGACCATCTCTCGGCAGGCCGGATCAGGGTCGAAATTGGCCAGCGGTACCGCCTTGAACAGTGCGTTGACGCCCACCGCGATCTTGAAGCGGGCCGAACGATCGGCTCGTCGATCTTCGTGATTTGACCGGAGGCAGGCCCATGCGCATTGAAAAGCTCACCACCCATATCGGTGCCGAACTGATTGACATCAGCCTTGCGGATGCGGCGCGCGACGATGGGTTGTTTGCCGAAATTCGGGCTGCACTGCTGGAACACAAAGTGCTGTTCCTGCGCAATCAGGACATTGATCGGTCGGACCATGTTGCCTTCGCTGAGCGTTTCGGGTCGCTTGAAGACCATCCGGTGGCCGGGAGCGATCCCGATTACCCTGGTCTGGTCAGGATCTACAAGGACGAGAATTCGCCACCTGACTACTACGAAAACGCTTGGCACTGCGATGCGACGTGGCGCGATGCCCCTCCCATGGGGTGCGTGCTGCGTTGCGTCGCCTGTCCGCCGGTGGGTGGCGACACGATGTGGGCAAATATGGCGAAAGCCTATACCGATCTGCCCGATCATGTGAAACAGACCATCGCGCCACTTAAAGCGCGCCATTCGATCGAGGCCTCTTTCGGTGCCCGCATGAGCGAGGTGGATCGGCACGCGCTGAAAGCCCGCTTCCCCGATGCAGAACACCCGGTGGTGCGCACGCATCCCGAAACGGGTGAAAAAGTTCTGTTCGTGAACGGATTCACGACTCACTTCACCAATTATCATACGGCTGACAACGTGCGCTACGGACAGGACCATGCCCCTGGCGGCGCGCACCTGCTACAATATCTGATCGGCCGCGCCGCAATCCCCGAGTATCAGGTGCGCTGGCGCTGGCAGCCAGGCTCGGTCGCCATCTGGGACAACCGTTCCACCCAGCACTACGCCGTAATGGATTACGCCCCGACCGTGCGGCGCATGGAACGCGCAGGGATCATCGGCGACCGACCCTATTGAACTTGACAGGAAAACAGCCTCCCAAGGAGATACCCGATGCAATTCCTCGACGATAGCCTACTGCCTCAGAACCAGGACAAGCTGGTGATCACCGTTGCACCTTATGGCCCCGAATGGGCGCCGGAGGACTTTCCCGAGGACATCCCGGTAACGATGGAAGAGCAGGTCCAGAAGGCCGTGGATTGCTATAATGCGGGTGCCACCGTGCTGCACCTCCATTGCCGTGAGCTCGATGGTCATGGTTCCAAGCGTCTTTCGATGTTCAACGAGATGATCGACCATATCCGCTCGCGCGTGCCGGAGATGATCATCCAGGTCGGCGGGTCGATTTCCTTCGCACCGGAAGGCGAGGAGGATGGCGCCGAGGCCAAATGGCTTTCCGACGAGGTTCGCCACATGCTGGCCGAGCTGACGCCCGCCCCAGAGCAGGTCACCATCGCGGTCAACACCACGCAGATGAACATCATGGACCTGATGGATGAAGCGGAATACGGGCAGACCACGCTCGCCAATCCGGCGCTGTATCAGGCCTATCGCGAGATGGTCGTGCCGGCCGGTCCCCAATGGGTCGAAGAACATCTGCGTCGCCTGACGGGTGCAGGCATCCAGCCGCACTTTCAGCTGACCTGCATGCCCGATATGGAAACGGTCGAGCGCCTCATTCGCCGAGGTCATTACAAGGGCCCGCTCAACCTCACCTGGGTTGGTATCGGCGGCGGTTTCGACGGCCCGAACCCTGCCAACTTCATGGAATTCATCCGCCGCGCACCTGATGGCTCGACAGTGACGCTTGAGAGTGTGATGGGGAATGTGCTGCCGATCAACACTATTGCCATCGCGTTGGGCATGCATACCCGCTGCGGTATCGAGGACACGATCTACGATCCGCACGGCAACAAGATGGGCTCGGTCGCGCAGATCGAGCAGCTGGTGCGGATCAGCCGCGAACTGGGCCGGGAAGTTGCCAATGGCGAAGAGGCCCGCGCCATCTACAAGATCGGCACGCAATACAATTCGACCGAGGAAACGCTGGCGCGTCTCGGCATGGCACCCAATCGCGAGCGCGGTCAGCTGGCCATTCCGATCCGCGAGGTGGCATGACCGTCACCGTCCTTTTCGTGCCGGGTCTGCGCGATCATGTTGCCGATCACTGGCAGACTCATGCCGCAAATGCCCTGCCCGGATCGATCACGGTCGAGCCGATCCAGCAGGACCGGCTGAGCCTTGCCGCGCGGGTCAACGCGCTTGACGCGGCACTGCATGCGATCTCGGGGGAGGTCGTGCTTGCCGCGCACAGCGCCGGCTGCCTGATGGTCGCGGCCTGGGCGGCTCATCCGACCCGCCCAATCAGGGGTGCGTTGCTCGCTACACCGGCGGATGTCGAGAGCCCGTTGCCCGAAGGCTATCCAACGCTTGATGAACTGTCCGCCAATGGCTGGTGCCCGATCGCACGCAAGCTCTTGCCCTTTCCCTCGATTGTCGCCGCCAGCCATAATGATCCGCTGGCCAGCTTCGAACGGGTCTCTGGGCTCGCAATAGACTGGGGGGGCGAGCTGTTCGACGCTGGCAACGTGGGCCACCTCAACCCGCCTTCGGGTTTCGGCAAGTGGCGAGAAGCCTTGCCATTGATCAACCGGCTCGCGGCGCGCTAACCCGCCGCCTGGAGACAAACGCATGGCTGGTCCGATCAATCTCGATGCCCATGCAGAAGGGCCGGCAAGAGCAACGGTCTATAGCTGGATCGTGTTCGCGCTCACCTTCGGGCTGTTGATTTCGGACTATATGGCCCGGCAGGTTCTCAATGCGGTGTTTCCGCTGCTCAAGGCGGAATGGCAGTTGAGCGATGCACAACTTGGCCTACTCTCCGGCATCGTGGCGGTGATGGTCGGGCTGCTTACGTTCCCGCTCTCGTTGGCAGCCGACCGGTGGGGGCGCGTGCGCAGCCTTGCGCTGATGGCGATCGTCTGGAGCCTTGCAACATTGTTCTGCGCAAGGGCTGCGAACTTCGAGCAAATGCTGGTGGGTCGTGCTCTGGTCGGCGTCGGTGAAGCGGCCTACGGGTCGGTTGGCATCGCCGTCGTGATCAGCGTATTTCCGCAGCGCCTGCGGGCGACGTTGGCAGCTGCCTTCATGGCAGGCGGCCTGTTCGGACAAGTGCTTGGAGTAGCGGTTGGCGGGACCGTCGCGGCCAGCCATGGCTGGCGCTCAGCCTTCATGCTGATCGGGCTGGTAGGGCTGGTACTCGGCGTGCTTTACCCGATGCTGGTGCGAGAAACGCGCGTGCGGCTACTGGCAGGGTTGGGGCAGGTCGATGACGGATCATCCGATTCCAAGGCTGCGGCGCCACTCAAAGCTCTGGTCGCCAGCCGCTCGGTTCGCCTCGCCTATCTCGGCAGCGGATTGCAGCTCTTCGCTGCCGGGGCCATGCCCGCATGGCTGCCGAGCTTCCTGAACCGCAATTACGGTTTTGCGCTGGACCGCGCCGGTCAGGTTGCCGCGCTGCTATTGCTGGCCTGTGGGACGGGAATGATCGTGTGCGGGATGCTGAGCGATCGCCTTTCGCGCGACCGGCCCGAACACAAGATCAATCTCGCGATCGGCTATTGCATCGGCACGGCCGTCTGTCTGACAGTCGCTTTTTCGCTGACGCCGGGCACGGCGCAACTCGTCCTGATTGCCTGCGCGATGTTCTTGGCGGCCGGCACGGTGGGCCCCACGGGTGCGATGGTGGCCAATCTTACTCCGCTCGCCATTCACGGATCAGCTTTTGCGACCCTGACACTGGCGAACAATCTCATTGGCCTTGCCCCCGGACCGATCCTCACTGGCAGACTTGCCGATGTGATAGGCCTGGGATCGGCATTTCGCTTCCTGCCTCTGCCCTGCATCGCCGCAGGGATCGTCTTCGCCCTGATGCGCCGCAGCTATCTGGCTGATCTGGAACGACGCCAGGCGCTCTCGGCCTGATCACGTGACACAGTTCTTCGAACGCGCCAGCACGCTGGCCCCCGGGGTTGCAGTTTCACTGGTGTTGGCCCTGGCGGCTACGTTCCTGTCGGAGCATTACGCGGCCCCTGTAATGCTATTCGCCCTGCTTCTGGGATTGGGGTTCAACTTTCTCGCCGACATTGGCAAGACGCGGCCGGGGGTCGACTTCTCCGCCAGGGCGCTGCTGCGGATCGGAGTTGCTTTGCTTGGATTGCGCATTGGTGCGAGTCAGATTGCCGCGCTGGGGTGGCAGCCTGTGCTCATGGTTGTCCTGCTGGTCGCAGCGTTGATCGTCGGGTCGATCGCGCTGGCGCGAACGATGGGCTTCAACCCGCTGTTCGGATTTTTGTCTGGCGGAGCGACGGCCATTTGCGGTGCCTCCGCTGCGCTGGCCATCGCCGCATCGCTGCCCGCGCACGAGCGCAAGGATCAGGCGATGCTGTTCACGGTGATCCTGGTTTCCGTGCTGTCGACGATCGCGATGATCGCCTACCCGTTGGTGGCCGACCTTGCAGGCCTTACCGATCGGCAAGCCGGGATATTCCTTGGCGCGACCATCCACGATGTGGCCCAGGTCGTCGGCGCTGGGTATGCGATCTCGCCCGAGGCAGGCGATACGGCGGTGATCGTCAAGCTGGTGCGCGTCGCCATGCTGCTTCCTGTCATCATGGTGGCAGGACAGATCACCCGGCACGACGCAACGGCAGGGTCGGAAAGACCGCCGCTATTGCCATGGTTCGTCGTGGCTTTTGCGATACTGGTCATCGTCAACAGCCTGCTGGCGTTGCCTGCTGCCGTCACTGCCGGAGCAGGCGAACTCTCGCGCTGGTGCCTCGTGATCAGCCTGGCAGCTATCGGCATGAAGACACGTCCGGGTGATCTCGTGAAGGTGGGGATCAAGCCTGTTGTTCTTATGCTTGTCCAAACGGTGCTCCTGGCGGGTATCACCATGGCGGTCATCAAATTGGGCTGGCTGTGACACGAATTGCAAAATTGCTGTCACCAAATGTGAAATATCGGACCGGATCACGCACTATCACCAATCCCAATAAACGAGAGGATGGGAGACTGAAATGGGCCTAGGACACCTTCGCCGGTGCGTGAGCGCGCTTGCGATCATCGCGGCATCTGCAACCGCCGCACATGCCCAGGAGAGTGCCGCGCAAGACGGCGCTGCGATTGATGGCGAGATCATCGTGACTGCCCAGAAGCGCGCCGAAAGCGTGCAGGACGTGCCGATCTCAATCGTCGCCATCAGCGGGGAAGGCCTTGCACAGGCGAACGTCCTCACCGTGCTGGACCTTGGGCAGGTCGCACCCAACTTCCAGTCGGTGCGCTCCTCAAACACCGGATCGACACGGCTTGGCATTCGCGGCGTGGGATCGCTTGCCAATACCCTGATCGAGCCCAGCGTGGCCGTCTTCATGGACGGAGTCTATGTGCCCCGCTCCGGCTCGATCCTCGGTGCTTTTCTCGACATCGAAAGCGTGGAAGTGCTGCGCGGCCCACAGGGCACGTTGTTCGGGCGCAACGCCAGCGTTGGCGCACTATCCCTGCGCGCTGCCAAGCCGAAGGACGAGTTCAGCGGCGAGGTGTCTGCGGAATTCGGTTCCTTCGATCGCTACCGCATCCAGGGCCATGTGAACGTCCCGTTGACCGACAATGTCGCCATGCGCCTTGCCGGCATGGCCCAATGGTTCGATGGGCCATGGTTCAACCGGCTCGATGGCAAGAATTACGGAGGCTCAGACGACGTCTCGCTGCGTGGCACCATCAAGGCCGACCTTGGCAATTTCGAATGGATCGTGCGCGGGGATTACACCCGGCTCGAAGGTGACGGGGTCGCCAATTTCGATTTTGACCCCGCGTCGGTCAGCCCGGCACGTCTGGACTTCATCCGCGCCGCCTTCAACGGCGGTCCCGACACCAACCTGCGCGACAGGGTGATGAACCAGTTCATCGCGCAGGGACTGGTTGACGAGAACTGGGGCATCGCGAGCGAGGCATCGCTCGACCTTGGTGGCAGCACCTTGCGGATGATCAACAGCTACCGTGTATGGACCAATGACCAGCTCGACGGCGACATCATCTACTTCCCTGTCAGCCTTGCCTCGCGGCGGAGCCTGTTCGATTCGAAAAGTCACAACCACGAGTTGCAGTTCATCTCGCCAGAAAAGGAATGGTTTGGCGGCGCGTTCGACATGGTGGCCGGTCTCTATTATTTCGAGGAGGATTTCGGTCTCGGCGAACAGCTCAATCTCGGCACAAGCTTCTGTGGCGTTCTGGTTCCCGCAGGTCCTGGGCGAACCGCTTGCAGCAGCTTCGTGGCGAACACCGGCGGCATCGCCGCGACCGATCAGGACGTGTTCCAGAACGTCAAGAGCTTCGCAATCTACGGCCAGGGCAACGTCCATCTCAGCGACAAGTTGACGCTGACGCTCGGCGGCCGCTGGACGAAGGACCGCAAGCGGGGAACCTACGCTCAGGCTTCCAGTCCCTTTACCCAGACGCTGCGCGCCACCGAACGTCTGACGTTCCCCGGCATCAACGAAGACCGCTTCACCTACCGTGCCAGCCTGAACTACACGCCGACCGATGACGTGCTGCTGTTTGCGAATATCTCGACCGGTTACAAATCGGGTGGATACAATTCCGGTGGTGGCACGCCGTCGCTTTCGGTGGTCGATGCCAATGGCAACCTTGTTTCGACCCGCCGCCTCTTCGACCGCGAGACCGTGACCAACTACGAGATCGGCGCAAAGACCAGCTGGTTTGACCGCCTGTTGACCGCCAATGCCACGCTGTTCCGCATGGATATTGACGGCTTTCAGGACCGCGCCTTTGATGGCGTAAGCTTCATTGTCCGCAATGCCGGAGCCTTGCGCCAGCAGGGGCTTGAACTGGATCTCAGGCTCGCGCCCAGCAGGGATTTCTCGATTTCCGGTTCGGTCGCCTATCTCGACTCCGAGTTTACCGATTTTGCCAACGCCTCCAACCTTCCGGGCCTCCCCGGAACACAGGTGCTAAACGGCAAGCCCAACACATTCTCACCCAAATGGTCGGGCAATGTGGCGGTCGATTGGGGCACGGACATCGGGTCGAGCGGCATGCGGCTGAACGTGAACAGCAACCTGTTCTTCACATCCAGCCAGTTTGTCGGCACCGTGAACGATGCCAACCTGCAATCGCGCGCGCCTGGCTATGCGCTGTTAGGCGGACGGATTTCGCTCGACGGCCCGGATGGACTTTGGACAGTCGCACTGTTTGCCCGCAATCTGCTCGACAAGGCATACCGGCCGCTGTCGGTCTATCAGCCGCTGGGCGGGGCGCTGGGTCTCAGCAACACGGTGTTTCCGGGAAGTACGGCCAATCGCGTGATGGCCGGCGAGCCCCGGGCCTTGGGTGTATCAGCAACCTTGCGATTCTAGGCCGCGCACCGTGCCGACATTTCTGTTTGCGCGGAACATCTTGCCGCGGGCCCGCAGCACAAAGAGCAGGACGTCCGCTCCCGCCAACTGGCATGAATGGACGTCCTGCAACCAATGATGTCGTTTGGGCTCGTTCATTGTGCTCAGTGAAGCGCCGGAACCGAATATCGCAAGCCGGTTTCATCAAGCATTCGCTTGTCCGCATCATTTCTCGTCTCCTTATACGGGAGGAAAAGCTGAGAGCCTACTTCCCGTTCAGGCCCGTTAACCGTCACTCTGGGTGCCAGCTTGACAACCGAATGATGTCGGCTTCCAGTAAAGCTGGCCGTTCGAGACGGCGCTGAGGGACGGCAGGAATGTCCCAAACCCCGCCACCCATGGTGAAAGGCAACTATGTCCGCTTCCAGGCAATCGGCGGGCGAACTGCAATGACCGCTATGGGCGCAAAGCTGACTGGCGGCTTACCGATCCGACTGCCATCTGCAATGCTTCGACGTGCGATATGGACTGCGCCCGCCCCCTCGGTGGAGACAAGCCTCACGTTGCAGCACTGGCTTCAGCCAACTTGGCCCGCTCAATCGCCGACCTTATAAAACATCGAGTTGCGCAGCCACTCCTCAAGAGTCGATTCCCGCCATCCGCAGGATCGCTCTGCGATCTTGATCTGCTTCGGGAACGTCCCCGCCTGGTTCTTGCGGTAGAGCGTCGCGCGAGAAAGCCCGGTGCGATCGAGCACGGTGTTGAGCCTCAGGAACCTGTCGGGTGGATGGGATGCCATGGCCATTGTCTCCATCTTGTGATGTGATCTGCCCCTGCCTGCGGCACAGATTGGCGATGTGCCGCTGCGCGTCAATCGAGCCTCCTACGGTGATTTCGCAGGCAATGGGGCAGGGGAGCGCTGGGGGCATGCCGCTTCGGCGCATGTCTCGTGCAAGTCGCTCTCCGTGACAATAGGGATTTCCTATCCTAGTGTCTCCCGTCCTCGGAGGCGCAAGCTGTGAGCGCGCGGCCCCTTTTTTCTAATGGTCCACAGCCCCATCTTGTGTTTCGAATTGCAGCCGGTTGCGGTTGAGCGAGCCTGGCGCTTCGTGCGCGATATGGCGCAGCACCGCCTCGCGCACGTCGCACCGCATGTCGAACAGCTCTGATCCGTTGCGCCCGCTCATCAGTACGCGAAGTTGCAGCACCTGCGCGGTCATGTCGGTCACTTGCAGCACTGCGACGCGCTGGTCCCACAGCCGGTGGCTGCGCACCTGTGCCACCGCGAAGCTGCGGATGCTCTCGACATCGGCGGTATGATCGACATAGAGCATTACGGTGCCCAACAGGTGGCTGGTCTCGCGTGTCCAATTCTCGATCGTGTCCTCCAGCAGCTTGGACACCGGGATCACCAGCCGCCGGTCGTCCCAGATCTTCAGCACGACATAGGTCAGCGTGATCTTCTCGACCCGTCCCCATTCGCCCTGATAGACCACCACGTCGTCGATGCGAACCGGCTCGGTAAACGCAAGCTGGATTCCGGCGACGAGGTTCTTGAGCAAGGGCTGCGCTGCGACGCCAAAGGCAAGGCCCGCAATGCCCGCCGATGCCACCAGCGCGACGCCGATCTCGCGCACCGCAGGGATCTTGAGCAGCAACAGGCCCAGGCTGACAATGACCACCACGATCGTCGCGATCCGCGCGAGGATGTCGGCCCGGGTCCGCCTGCGCCGTGCGGTCAGGTTGTTTGCGGCGGAAAGGTCTGATCGGGAACTGACGTATCCGTGGAGGAACCGGATGATGGCGATGACAAGCCAGCCCCACAGCAGCGGCAGGATGATCCGCACGGCACCCACGACAAGCGTCGCATATTGAGGATGGTCGGGCAGCACCTCATCCACCGATAGCAGCGCGAGGCTAACCATGATCCAGCGCAACGGATGATAGATGCACATTGTCATCGCATCATCCTGTCCCGTGCGGGTGCGCCACGCGATGCGCCGGAACACGAACACCAAAGCGAGATGGGCCAGCAGCGCTGCAGCCACCAAGGTCGCCATCAGCACCGGGGTTCGGGCAATCGTCCAAATTTCCGTGGTATCCATAAGCAGCCCCAACGCCTGCCGATGGCAGGGGTTTCATGGCCGTGCGGCGTCAGCTTGGCGAAACGTCGAGGAACTTCATCACCGCAAGGCCCCCATCATCGCAGGTGTGGCAGAGCCGTGCTCGATCCGGCGGCTGGCCTGGGGTATGATATCGGCCATCACGACGAACAGCATTGCGCCTGCCGAGAACCCCAGCGCCCAGGGTAGGGCGGCAGTCGACAGCTGGACGATGGCGACGCCTACCAACCCGCCAAGCGGTTCGATCAGCCCGGTCGCCAGCGCGCCTAGCAGCACCGCACCGATGACCATCGCTGCAGCGACCGGCTTGGATGACCCCGTCGACTGCGCGCGCTCGATGCCGGGGATGATCAGCGGAAAGAATGCCGAGGCAATCATCAGATGTCGCCAGCGGTGTGGCACGGCTCGTTCCAAAGCCTATGTTAGGGATCGCCCGATTGTCCGGCGCTAACCTTACGGTCTCTCCCCCAAGTCTCACCACCCGCCCCACAGGAGACCGCAATGTCTGACAATCCCAAGATTCCCGCCAATGATGATGACGCGATGCAGGACCAGACCGGCAAGGGCGGCGGAGGCGAGTCCGGCGGTGGTGCCTATCCCAACCCCCATACCGGCAAGGAAGAGCGCGGTGGCAACCCCGGGGACTTTCAGGGTGGGCAGAGTGAGAACCGCTATTTTGGATCTGATGCCGCAGCGGGCAACTCTGCCAAGGGTGCCAAGCGCGATAGGTTGGCATCGGACGAGGACACCGGGGAGTAACGCCTGGACCCTGCAATCCGCTCACGCAAAAAAATGGCGACCCGAAGGCCGCCAGTGAGATGAAGCTGGTTGGTCTGTCACGTCATTGACCGCCCGACGTGGTTGCAGCAGCGCCTTGACCAGTCGCAGCGCCCGTGTCGATCGCGTCGGTCGCGGCGCTTCCCGTCATCGAGTTGACCTGGTCGTGGTGCTTGCGGATGACCGGAACCACTGTTTGCGCGAAAGCCTTGAGATCCGCATTGTCGCCATTGGCGCCATAGCCTTCGTGCAGTGCCAGCGCTTTGCGATGCGCCATCATCTGCTGGTTCTGATATTCAAGGTCAAACGCCGCGCCGCTAGCCGACTTGAGGCGATCAATCATGCCCTGATGCTCCGCGTCGAGCCGCGAAGGAGGAGTCGCAGCGGGCGACATCTTGGCCATGACCGCCTTCATGTCCTGCGATGACTTGGTATGGTCGTCGATCATCATCTGGCCAAATGCCCGGGTCTGCTCCGACTGGGCCTTCTGCACGGCCAGCTTGCCGGCTTCGATTTCATATTTGTCGGAGATTGCGACCCGATTGACATAAATGCCAGCTGGCACATTTTCGGGCATCATCGCCCCGTCCGGTCCGATGGTACCATCTGAGGTATCGGTGGCCATCTCATCACCGGCCATGGTGGCATCTGCCTGAGCCTTATCGGCCTGCTGGCTATCGGGTGTATCGCACGCCGTTGACAACAGAGCCGCCGTCAGAATTGCAATGGTACGCATTGTCCTATCCTCTCGACTGTAAGTTGAGGATTAGGCGATACGGCCCCTTGGTCTGGTACGAACTTACATAGGCAAGTGCGGTGCCAGCGAAGTGGTGGGAGAGGACAATCCAGAAGCTTCCTGCCGCGCCTGATCGATCAGGTCGATCATCGCGGCAAAGCCCTGCTGGCAGACTGGTTTTTCAAAGTGCGGCACACCTGCAAACTCGCTGCGGACCGGCTGATCGTCGTATCCGGTGCAGAACAGGAACGGCACGCCGTCCTGCGAGAGGCAACGCGCCATGGGAAACACGGCGGTCCCGCGCAAATTGATGTCGAGGATGACGAAATCGATCCTTCCGCAGCTCTTGTACAGCGACAGCGCGATCGGGAGTGTCGCTGCAGGGCCATTCTCAGTAGGCAGCCAGTAGGAAGCGCTGTGTTGCCAACGAGCAATCTGGATTGCAGCATCCTTTTCAAAGAGTGTGCGTCCCAAACTGATCGCATGGGTCCACGTGACGTGAAAACTTCGCTTGCGCTTCACAGATTACTCGAGCGTTGGATACTTTGGTAATGATACTAGTGCTCCGCGGGCTTCTGCAGCACTGTCAGTGACATGCGTTCGATTGCGATCAGGCCCATCTCCTCGAACTGGTGCAACCAGCCTGCCATCGGCCAGAAGCCCCAGCGCGCCCGAAAGAGTTGGGCGTTGCGCACGATGTCACCAAAATGCTGGAGCGGCGGATCGGGGCTGGGATGGTACTGGTGGAAGGCGCCGGGGCCTCCCATGAACAGAAGCGGCAGCCCTGCTGCAGTGGCGCGAAAACCGAAGTCGGTGTCTTCGCCGCCATAGCCCAGATAGGCTTGGTCAAACCCCCCTAACGCGTCGAACCGCTTGCGGCGAATGCCGAACGCCAGCGACCAGAACAGCCCGGGATTTTCTTCGGCGCGCAAGCCCTTTTCGGGAAAGTTGCGAACGGCATGCGGCTTGCCCCGGGCTGCGAGATCCTTCTCGTCCCAGCTCCCGCGCGCATCTTCCGGACCAAGATAGAGTATTTCGGCGCAGATCAGCGCGTCGGCCTGCTTCAAGGCCTGGTCCATGGTTCCGATCAACGAAGCCGTCGGAATGCAATCGACATCGAGAAACAGCAGGTTCTCGAAGCTAGCATGCCGCGCAGCCAGATTGCGCGCTTCGGCAAGCGGCAGGTGTTCAGTGGCAAGCCTTTTCACGTGGCAGGGAAAGTCAGTATCGAGCTGCTCGATCGGCGGCTCGCTCGCCATATCAACCACAATGAGCTCGCCCGGAGGTTCGATGCTGCGACGCAATCCTTCGACCAGTTGGGCCAGATGCCCGGCACGGTTGCGCACGATCGTGAGAACCGAGATCATGCGCCCATCCGCCAGAGATCGAGACGATATTCGGGCTGGCGATCGGCGTGAAGAAGCATGATACGCTCGGCGAGCATCGCTTGCAGCTTCTGCACGGCACCGTCGCCCGATTGCGGATAGTCGGTATCGCCGGTCCAATGTACAAGCAGCAGTTCGCCCCCGGCAACCACAGCGCCTGCGATCCAATCGGCGGCGCGCTGCAGATCGCCATCGTCCCAATAATAGGCCACTTCGGAGAGCAGCAACAGATCGAACGCCTTGTCTGCAGGAGCCTGCCGGGGAAACTCGATCCGCTCAAAGGTCACCTGGGGCAGGCTGCTGCAGCGTGCGCGCGCCGTGTCCAGCGCGGTTTGGCTGACATCGATCGCCAGCAGCCGCTCGCAATACGGCGCCAGCTGGGCGGTCAGCACGCCGTTGGCGCAGCCAACCTCCAGCGCGCGGTCGAAACGGCGATCGCCCAGCGCCGCCAGTGTTCGCGCGTATTTTGCCTGCTCATAGGCCCTGGTCTCGAAGCCCCAGGGATCGGGCGTTTCGCGAAACATTTGCTCGAAATATTCGGCATCGAGGCTGGTCTGGTGTCGCATGTCAGTCTCCGGTGCAATACAGGATGTCGGTGGTCGGCATTCGCCTGAAGGCGCGCGGCAACCGGAATCCGGGGCCCCGCGATGCGCCAATCTGGCTGCGATGCGCGGCCAGCGCCAGGCGGCGAAGCCCAGCCGACATCGGTTGGGTACGGAGCAGGGTGCTGCCACGAGGCAAGGGCCGCTCACCCCAGACGATGTACTCTGCAATACGCAATGGGCGGCGGCTGGCATCGCGTACGGCATAGGCCAGCCGTGCAGCGGCCGCGTGATCGCAATGCGGCTCATTCCTTGCGGTCACTGCGATCGCATCCACCCGCTGCGCCGCGCACAGCGCCACGAGCCTACGGCAAGTGCGATCGAACAATACGTTACCCGGATGCGAAGGCGATGCGTCGCGCCAGTCGAGGTGCAGCGTCTCCACCGGTTCGCCGGCCAGCCGGCGCAATGCCAGCGCCGCTTCGCGCTTGCGGGTAATGATCAACCCGCGACCTGCGCTTGCTGGGTGCGAGCCCGAGCCATCGGTGAGATAGGCAATCCCTGCCAGACGCTTTTCGCGCGCGGTCTGGTGGATCAGGGCGCCCGCACCCAATGTCTCGTCATCAGGATGAGGCGCGATCACCAGCCAGCGAAGAGATCGCCAGGGCCGGGCCGACAGGCTGGTGGCGCGCAGCAGTCCGCTCACCACAGCCGGTCTGCCGGGCCCCATGGGTCACGCTCCAGCCATGCCTGTGCCGCGCAATCGCGCGCATAATCGGGGCCCGCTTGGCGCAGATACAGGCTGAGATCGCGGCTGATCTTGTCAATCCGCGTGCCATCCAACGCGCTGTAAGTGCCGGTGATGCGCGCTGCGGCCTCGATCATGTCCAGCCCTGCGCGCTCCACGATCCCGCGCGTCATCTGCGCAAATGCCGGACCATCGGGATCTTGCGACGCGGCGCGCAGCGCGCATTCGCGGACCCACAGATAGGCGGTGCGGGCGGCGGCAACAGCATCGGCGAACCGCGCACGCTGCACCGGGTCCTCGCGTGCGGCAGGGCGCATCGCCTTGCGGATCTCGGTCAGCAACCCCTCAATTCCGCCCAGCTGGACCGCGGTGAACCGCCACGCGCCAGCCGTGAACCGTGGGTCGCGGTGATAATCGCCGCCTTCACCCAGGCAATCCTCCGGCGCTATGGCAAGCCCGTCCAGCGCATAGCTGCCACTCCCGGTGGCGCGCATCCCGCGCACACGCCATTGCGACAGATCGGCGCGTTCGGGGTCGTCGGCGCGCACAATCACGAGCTGTGCGTCTCCATCCAGACGGCGGGCCGTGATCAGGGCGTGGGAATTGCCGCCCGCGCCGGTAGCGAACGACTTGGCGCCTTCGAGCACATAGCCGCTTTGCGTTTCGAGAATCGCGACCCCGGGGAGGGGCTCAGTGGCCCACACGCCGTAGATCGCACCGGCGCCCAGGGCCCCCTTGAGCGCATGCAGCTGCACCGTCGAGCCATACCAGCCGAACAGCAGCATGGCGTTGACATGCCCCTCGTAAAGCCTGCCGACGCTGAGGTCAGCGCGACCGATGATTCTCAGGACATTGAGCATCGCCAGATGGCGCTGATCGTCATCGCGGAAAGGCTGGCCGCCGCTGGCCACCGGTGCGAAGGTGCGGTGCAGCCCCGCCCGCACGATCTGCGCAATACTGTCGGCAGGATAGACTGGCGCTGCATCATAGCGCGCGCCGAGCTCCGCCAGATTTTCGGCAATGCCCATCGCTGCGGCGACGCAATCGGGGCCTGTCGGGACGGACGCGCTGGCCAAGGTCATGCTGCCAGCTCCCGTGCGACCCATGTGGCGGCTTGCGCCTCAAGCCAGCGGGCAAGCCGCGTCGCCGCCTGCGGATCGCGCAGCGCGCGGCGTCCTGCCGGGTCCAGCGCTCGCACCGCGGAAAGAGCTGCAGGCCATTCGTGCACGTCCGGCCAGGCCGGGCGGACGATGGCAGCGCCCATGCGCTGCAGCCCCGAGGCGGTGGCATTCTGTTCGCCGAAAGGTCGCGGCTCGGGGATGCAGACGAAGGGGCGATCGGCGGCCATGACCAGGCCGACGACCCCGTCGCCTGCTGCGCCGACCACCACCGAAGCCTTCGCTACCTCGTCGGCCATTGTGTCGCTCCAGCCGGCGAACACCAGGTTGCCCGGGCAATCGGATGGTGCCGAGAAGTTTCCGACAACCCTCCATGTGTGGTCCGAGCAGGCGCGGGCGGCGTCGGCGATCGCCGCAGCCGTCAGCGATGTCCCGCCTTCGCCGACGATCACCAGCACGGTGTCACGGGGAGCGCCCGGCGCAGCGCGGGCAGGGCTGAGCCCCGGCGCATAAAAGGTCTTGGCCCGGACCCAGTCGGGCGTGGCGGGATCCTCCATGGCCTGCGCAAAGGGCGCGATCAGCGCCTGCGCGCTGCGAAACGCTTCAAGATGCGCAGGATCGCTGCGCTTGCCGTTCAAGCGTACATAAAGCACGGGAACCGAGGCCAGCCGCGCCAGCATGGCAACTTCCACCGACACATCGACGATCATCAGCAGCGGCCGGGCCTGCGCGATCCATTCGCTGATGCGTGCGACGCGGCTGCGGATGCCTTCATGGTCGAGCGGGGCGTAATGCAATGTATTGGGGCGATTGGCAGCCTGATCCCGGCCATCGAAACCGTCGCCGAGCCGGTCATCTGCAAGCACGATGCCCTCTGCGTCGATCTGGCTGCCGAGCAGGGTCACAGGCAAGGATGTCGCCTCGCGGATCACCCGCGCGCGAGTGAGGTGCCCGGCCCCGTGATGATGGACGTAATAGCCGATCGGGCGCGGGGTCATGCCATCACCGCCAGCGGCATATCGTGCGGCATCGGTGGCAGCATGGCCTCGTCGCGCACCATGTCGGCGGGGCTAGCCGATAGCTCGCGCATCCTGCGCCGCCACTCGGCTCGGGCACGCCAATGATCGAAATCCGGCATCAGGAGCGCATCTTCCGCCCCGGCCTCGACGATGCGCGCCATGTCGTCGGCCATGCCGCCTGCCGCGCGACCATCGCATCGGGGCGAGACATAGGCCCAGACATGGGACGGATGCGCGATCCGCGCGCCACGCGCCAGCGCTGCCATCACCAGCCCACGATCCTCGCCGCTGGCGATCCGGGGCACCCCGCCCGATGCGCGATAGGCAGCAAGCGTGATCGCCAGGCTGGCGCCGGTGTGGTCGCCGTGCCGCGGCGGCATGTCCCAGGCTATCGGGTCGATTGCATCCTCGATCGCGCGCACCTGTTCCCAATAGCGATCCAACGCCCGCCGCAGCATCGCAGCATGCGCGGGCAATGGTTCGTCGGGATCGATGACGATGCGACCGCCCACCAGATCGACGCCGCGTGCGATGCCTGCCGCGATAGCCGACAGCCAGTGAGAGGGGGGCCGAGCATCGGCGTCGGTGCTGACGAGGATGGCATGGTCATTGTTGGCGAGCAATTGGGCACCGCGGTCCATCGCAAGCCTTCGCGCCGACCCCGCATGGGCCTCGCCCGGCGCGAAGTGGATGTCGGTCAAATCGATACTCAGCCGTCCAGCATAGTCGGCCCGGCAGCGGTCGATCACCTCAAGGCTGGCGTCGGTCGTGTTATTGACGACAATGGCAACCGGGATGGGCCCGGGAAAATCCTGGGCTGCGAGGGCCTTCAGCAGCACTGGCAGGCGGTCTGCCTCGTTGCGCGCAGGCACGCACACGCACAGCGGGGCGGCACCCGGATCACCCACGGATCATGGCCGGAGTGGGGGTGTCCATGGATTGAACCGGATAGGGTTCGCGCGCGGTGGGCACGGTTTGTGCGGGCATCCGGCGGATCATGTGCGCATAGATCGCTTCATAGCCATCGATCATCTTTTCGGCATCGCAGATCGCAATGGCCCTGGAGCGGCAGGCCCGCCGGTCAAGCTGCATCGCGGTCAGCGTAGCCAGCGCGAGAGAGCCTGAATCGCCGGGCGTTGCCAGCACGCCGGAACGTGAATCGACAATCTCTGGGATGGCGCCGCGCGCAAACGAGGCAACGGGCACGCCGCATGCTAATGCCTCAGCCACTACGAGGCCATAGGGCTCATCCCACATCGGTGAGCACAGGAATGCGCGAGCCCCTCCAATGACGTTGGCCAGATCAACATGCGCCATATGCCCTTCGTACCGAGCATGGACCCCCAACCGAGGCTGGATTTCGTCGCGGAAATAGGCCTCGTCGTGCGCAGGCCCGGCGATCCGCAGTGGCAATCCCACATGCCGGGCGGCATCCATCGCCAGATGCAGACCTTTTTCTGGGACGATCCGCCCGTACCAGACCAGATAGGGGTCGGCATCGGCAAAAGGCCGAAATGAGAACTTGTTGAGATCGATACCGTTGGGGATCACCGCATCAAGGCCGCGGACGTGCGCCCATTGCCGTGCGATCGAATGCGACACGCCGACCAGCGCATGGTTCGTCGTATCGCTCAGCCGGACACCGCTTTCCAGCCAGCAGAACGGCGGCGTATGCAGCGTCGTGACCATTGGCATTGGCAGCGCATCTGCCATCGAAACCGGCAGATAATGCAGCGAATTGTTCTGGATGATGTCGAAGTCGCGCGTACGAAGACTGTTCATAAGCGAGAGATAGGCATGGTGCTCGCGGAAGAAGGCAATGTCGCTGGCTTCTGACAGACCGACTTCGGCGATCGCGGTCTCTGAGCATATCGCCTCGAGGCCAAGATCAGGATCGGACCTTACGGTGGCGAAGAGGGTGACATCGTGCCCGCGCTGCCGCAGCATTGTTGCCAGTTGGAACGTGTGCGTTTCCAGACCCCCGGCAAAAGGTTCGGCGATCGGGTGCTTGAGATGGGAAATGATACCGATACGCAACCTTGAAGACTCCCGAAATTGACATCCTGGACCCGGGACAATCGCGGTATTGGCACGCGTGATTGCCATTGGCGGTCACGCGTCAACGCGCTGAGGCAAAGAAGGTGGGTCCCGGGATTGCTGGCGCATGTAACCAAGACGATACCTGTGAAGGGGTGATTGGTTGCGTGGCGACAAATGCCAGGGCGTCGTGATCTGGCGGAAGATTGGACAGATGCCTCGATCGCAATTCGTCTGCAGTCTCCAAAGTGCAATTCCAAATTTCAGCATTTCGAGCAATTTTTTGGCGACCTCGAGAATGCTGGCCCTCAAGGTTCACCAAGCCTGCGACCACTTTGCTATTGATAACGCCTTGCAACATCTTTAAGGCCCTCTGCCAGAGGGAGTTGGCATGGGTTCGCTGCTGATTTTTAGTCTTATGGCCACGACGGCGATGTCCACAGGTCAGGGTGATGGGCTGGGCGCGGATGCAACCATGCCTCAAAGCGATCAGGCCGAGATCGTCGTCACTGCCACCCGCTCGGGCTCGGCTATCGAGCGACTGCCGATTTCCGTTTCGGTGGTGGATGAGGAGACGGTGAACGAGCAGCTGCGCCAGAACCGCAATATCCTGTCCGGCCTGGAGTTCATTGTGCCGGGCCTGAGCGTTCAGGACAGCGAGGTGCGCGGCAGTTGCAGCAGCGCCATTCGTGGCCGCGCAGCCTCGTTTCAGATCAACGGCGTGCCGGTGAACGAAGACCTGCGCCCGGGCTCGTGCACCGGACCTTTCACCATATCGCCGTTCTCGGTCGAGAGGGTCGAGGTGGTTCGCGGTGGCACCGCGCTATATGGTGCAGGAGCGCCCGGCGGGATCATAAACCTGATCACCCGGCGCGCGAAAAGCGAGGCGCTGGAGATCGATGCCACCTTGCAGACCAGCTTCAATACCGAAAGGTCGCGCAACACGTTGACGACCGATCTGTATGCGGGCATCGGCCAGAAGCTCGGTTCATTCGATTATTATGTCGGCGCGGCCTATACCGATGGCGGACGGGCACGCAGCGCCACCGGCCTTCCTGTCTATTCGGCGGCCTATGAAGCGGTCGACCTGTTGGCATCGCTGGGGCTCGATCTTGGCGCGGGCCAGGAGCTGCGATTCACCGGCACGTTCCACAACGAGGATGTCGGCGCTCAATTCTATCCGGACGGCACGATCGACCCGGTCAGCGGTCTGTCGCGGATCGTCGAGGTGGCGCCCCACCCGCAGGTGGGCCAGGGTCGCGATCGCAATGTCACCATGGCCTTGAGCTACCGCCATCCCGATCTGCTGGCGCACGACGTGTCGATCAGCCTGTTCTATCAGGACCAGTCGATCAAGCAGCGCGACAACTTCTTCACCGCTGACTTCGGCGATGATTTCTTCGCCTCCAACCGAGAGAACAGCCGCCTCGGCTTCAGGTCCGCGCTGACGCGAAGCTACCCCATCGGCTCGGGAAGCCTCAAGACCACTTATGGCTTCGATTTCACCCGCAATGATTTTCTGCGATTCAATGTCGATGCCGCCAAAGGCGAGGCGGTGACCGGCTATGTGACGCCCGCCTTCTACCTCAATACCTATGCGCCGTTCGGTCAGGTCGAACTGGGCCTGGGACGCCTGACCTTGAGCGGTGGCTTCCGCCGCGAATGGTACAGCGGCGCCATCGAGCGCGAAGGATTCAACCCTGCCCTGCCGCGCGCTGCCACGCCGGGAGCGTTCGGCAATTCGAGCCTGAACCTTTGGAATGCCGGTGCGGTGTTTGCCGTCGCCGATGCCGTTCAGCTTTATGCGAGCTTCAGTCAGGGCGCCGAACTCACCCAGCTTGGCCGCGCGGCACGTGGCGCGACCGACCCCTCGCTGATCACGGTCGAACCTGCCACCTCCGATCAATACGAGCTTGGCCTCAGGGGTGACATCGGCCCGGTGAATTTCGGCTTGGCGGTCTATCACTCGCGCTCGGCGTCTTCGTCGCAAATCCAGCCCGACCCGAGCTGCGCAGGCGAGACCTTCTGCCCCCTGATCCCGCTGCGCGTGCCGGAACGTTTTCGCGGCTTCGAGGCCAATGCGAGCTGGAAGGCGACCAATACCTTCACCCTGGCAGGCGTCTTCACGCTGCAACGCGGACGGGTGTTCAACGAGGATCTGGGGCGATTCATTGCATACGGCACCGATGTTGCCGTCCCGGTCCGGGTGACAGGCCGCGCGGAATGGCGCCCGGTCGCACCGCTCAAACTCAACTTCCAGATGACTCATTATGGCGCGTCGTCATTCTTCACCCCGACCGAACAAGCAATTGGCTTTGTCGATACCGACGCGGTGACGCTCGCGAGCGGCAGCGTCAGCTATCAGGCAGGACCGGTCGAGTTCTACATTGCTGCCGACAATCTGTTCGACGAACGCTATGTGAGCGTCGCCAACCAGGTGCAGGGACAAGGCGGCTTCACCTTCATGGAAGCACCGGGGCGCAGGGTGACGGTGGGTGTCAGCGGTCGCTTCTGACACCCCGCGCACGGTCCATGGGGACGAGGCGCAGGCGGGGCGCCGCAAGGCCGTACCGCTGTCCTACTGGCTGCACTCGCTTGTCGGCCTCAAGCTCAGCCTGTTCCTGGGATTCGTCTGCCTGACCGGCACGATCGCTACCGTCGCGCATGAGATCGAATGGCTCTACAAGCCCGCTGTGCGCGCGTCCGCGATGCAGCGCGAGGCTGATTGGGGCGCGATGTGGGATGCCGCAAAGGCCGCCCATCCCTATGCAACATTGACCGCGATCGGATCGTACGAACGAAACGACGCGCCCTATTTCGCCAAGTCGGTGTCCGCGACCGACGGCACGGGCCAGGATTTCACGATCTATGTCGATCCCGGCACGTCACGGGTGACCGGCCACGAATATGGCCGCAGCTTTCAGGATGCGATGCGCGCGCTGCATTATTACCTTTTCGCACCCGGACCGATACCGATGTACATCGTCACGTCGCTCGGGTTCCTGTTGGTCCTATCGCTGGTGACCGGACTTATCAGCTACAAGAAATTCTGGCGCGGGTTCTGGCGCATGCCGCGCTGGCATCGCGATCTACGCACCGTGATGGGCGATCTCCACCGCCTCATCGGGCTTTGGTCGGTCTGGTTCGTCGCGGTCATCGGCGTCACTTCGATCTGGTATTTCGTCGAGCACGCCGGGTTGGACCTGAACGCCCCGCCACCCTTTGTGAAGCCGATCCAACCGGCGACCGACATCACGGGCGACCAGATCAGCCGCTGGACCCGGATCGCCCGGCGCGAAATGCCCGGCCTTGCGATCACGGCGGTCCATCTGCCTTATGGACCCGGCGACCCCGCTATCGTCCAGGGCCAATGGCAGGCCTGGCTGGTACGCGAGCGTACCAATGCCGTCTTTATCGACCCCGCGACCGACGAGATGGTTGGCAAGCGCATCGCGCACGAAATGGGCGTGGGCGAACGCATCGTCCACACGGCCGACCCGCTGCATTTCGGCACCTTTGGTGGCCTCGCCACCAAGCTTATCTGGGTGGTGTTCGGTGTCGCGCTTGTAGCCATGGCCGGCAGCGGGGCGGTGATCTATGCCAAGCGTCTGCGCATCGCGGCGGGCAGCGGCGTTGCCATGGGCATGCTGGACTATCTGGGTGATTGGAAATGGCCGAGCATCCTTGCGATCACTGCCGTGCCCGGAATTGCATTCTGGTTCTGGTGAACAGCCAAGGCCGCTGAACCATAGCTTGCGCTCAGCCACGCACAAAATGGATGATAGATTCTTCCAGGTGGAGATAGCTTCTGCCTTTGCGCCTTGGCCTGGTTATAACCGAGGGCCGCGCAAGGCTGATCGACTGCGTCGAGGCGCAAGCCACCGCTCCTATCAGCTACGGTCGTTCCTGTCGGCCGACGTGAACGACCCATTCTGGGTCGGTTACGGACTGACAGGTTCTGAGGCATCCAGCTAACGCTCAACGGCTGCTGTTAACTGGGCATAGGCCCTTCCAGGGGCACCCGGCTGCTAACAACGTTGACTTTGCCATTGCCCCCATGCCGCGCCTGCGGATCAGATTTACGCGAGCCGGTGGCAATGGTAGCCCAGTCAACAGGGCAAGGGGGAGGTGCCGATCATGCGGGCGAGCTAGTTGGCCGTGGGTTGGATGATCAAGTCTGTGAAGATCACGATGTTAGCATGACTCCCCATAAATCCAGACAACCACAGAAGGTGTTCAATCTGCTTTGGTGCGAGCGCCTCCAAAGTCGCGGTCGACCTCAATTGAACAGGAAAAGCCGCAGATTGGCGAAGAGTTCTTCGCGTGATGACACGCCGACCTTGCGGTAGATATTTCGGATGTGGAAGCGTACGGTGTCGAAGGATTTACCTTCGATTTCGACGATATCCTGCACTGTTTTGCCTTCGAGCTTGCGGCGGCAGATCAGCGCTTCCTGTTTGGTCAGGTTGAAGAATGTCTCGAAGTGACGAAAATCGGCAGCGAGGAAGTCGTCAGTCTGTGCAAACCTGATTCCAAAGCATGTTGGCACTCCGGGCGTCATGATCCGCTGGATCTGGAGAGCCCAGAGCGGGCGATCGTTTTCATCCTTGAGCCATAGGACAATGTCCGCGTTTCCGCTGCGGATAAAATCCTGAAATGCCGTCTGCTCCTTTTTGCCGGTTATGGTGATGAGATCACGGTCGATCCTGAATGCCCGGGTGGCGGAGAGGAATTGTGCGAGCTGGTCGTTATGCCATAGCACCTTTTGCTGCTCGTCGCAGATGAGACGGCCATGGCGGCCAAGCGAAAGCCAACCCGACAATACCAGCGGTAACATCAATGAAAAGGTCATTGGCACTTTTTTGTGTAGTGATTGCAGCCTTTGTACGTGGATGGCTTACGCCGTCCGAATAAATCAAACACTATTATTCGTATTTCTCTAGATTCGACAAACAAGTTTATTTCCTCCAGCGAGGCTACCAGATTATCTGACGCACTTTGTAGACAGAGTATGGTCGCAACCAACACGTCCAGGGATATATTGCACTGCGTATGTCTTGAGCATTGCGTAGGTCGCGCCAACACCAAAATTAATAGATTTTTAATGAAAAAATATTTCAAAGGCGGGACGGTTCGCCTTTTTTTATGCTGTGCACGCGATTCGCGATTGTAAAATCGTCTCTATTCGGCACTCAATGTCACTAACGATGATGATAGATCGGGCGCGAACCAAGCAAACCTTGGCCTGCATGGTCATGTCGGCAAATCCCACTCAAATGGGTGAAGCGATTTGCTTGGCATTGGGGCTACGCTGATTAACGGTGAAGGTTTTGCTGTTAACTATTTCAGTTAACGGCAGCTGCCTTCCCCAAAAAAGCAGAGGATATGCCGACAATAGCCCCCCCCCCAATTACCTTTGTGTCGCAGGCAGGTCTCGCAGCCTGCCCAGGAAAAGTAACCGATATGCCAAGCAATGGTGCCTGGCGTAGGCGAAAAGGATTTGCCTTATGAAGAAGATCTTGATGGTTGCAGCTGCAGCCGCAGCCCTGAGTGCAGTCCCCGCATCGGCACAGACTGCCGGTACCAATCTCACCATCAACCTGAACGCTCAGGTCGGTAGCGTTTGCGGTGCCTATCGCGCAGGAGGCCAGGTTGTGGCTATCAATTTCGGCGAACTCGCCAGCGTCGCAACCACCGCAACCGTGACCCCCGCCAGCCAAGGCAGCGTCACCTATCGCTGCAACTCGCCGGTTGGCTTTACTCGCACGATCAGCTCGGCAAACGGCGGCTTTCTGTCGCGCAACAATGCACCGAACCCTACTGCTGAAAACCGCATTCCGTTCTTTTTCGCACATGGTGGCGGCAGCGGTCTGGGAATTCCCTCGCAGCAGCTGACGGCTGCGGTCATCACCAACTTGAACGCCAGTTCCGCGTTTCTTGCTGGCCAGACTGGCGGTCTGACCTTCTCGATCAATGGTGTGCAGGCCGCTGTCGGTGGCAACGATGCGCCGGGCACCACCGTGTTCGCTGGTACCTATCAGGACACAGTGACCATCGCCATCACTGCGAACTGATTTTGCCGACTTCAATGTATGCTCATGAAAAGGGCGGGGCAGCGATGCCTCGTCCTTTTCAGTATTTTCCCTGATCCATGCATTACGATGGCATCTTCGGTCTTATGAGCGAAAATGCATCAGGTGTCTGGATTGGGCGACAAAATCTGTTGTTATTACTAGGAGCTTATTGATGGTGCCCGCTAGGTTAGCATCAACGATTAAGGCTGCCATGTTGGCCATCGTTGCATTGGCAATGGCTACGGTCGCCCACGCGTATGAAGTCTCCCCGATGCGCATTTTTCTGCAGCCCTCCCGCGGTCAGTCCAGCGCGACGATTGCAGTCAACAACATCCGCACCGACAGCCTCCCGATCGAGGTAAAGGTCCTACGCCGTCTGGTGAATCCCGACGGTTCCCAGACCTTTCAACCTGCCGACGACAAGTTCGTCATATTTCCTCCGCAAGCGCAGATTGCTGCAGGCCAGTCGCAGGCCCTTCGGATCCAGTACACCGGAGATGCTGTCACCGAAAGCGAAGCCTATGTGATCCAGGTCACGGAGGTTCCGGTCAATCGACTTGAGCAATCAGGCATTCAGTTCACCTATAATTTCGGCGTCGCCGTGTATGTTCAGGCCAACAGGCCTCGAGCAAGACTGGCTATCGAAAATACGAGAATTGTTGAAGGAAAACTTCGCTTCAAAGTAGCGAATTCGGGCAATGATTTCGCCTTCATCAATGGCCAGCAGCTCGAATATCAGATCGGTGACGAAAAATTTCGTCTTGATCGGGACGCCCTCACAAATCTGGTCGAAAACCCGATAATTTCGCCAAATAGCGAACGGGAATTCTCTCTCTCGCTTGATAATTTGATCGATGGAACTCCCGTCAAGGTTCGGTTGTCGCGTGCCGACGGCTGATAGTTTGCAGCTCGATTATTCAATTAAAAAAGGAGCACTTTTAGGGCATGAGTGGGGCGGCTGTGGCAAGGGGATTCTTGATAACCAAGATGATTGCCGGCACCGCGCTTGCGATCGACTTGGCCTCGCCCCCGGCAATCGCCCAAGCTTCGGCGGCACCTGAGCCGACCAGTCAGGCTTCCACCCCGCTGCGCATAGGGCCGCAGACCGCGCCGTCCAAATCTGAACTGCCAGAGCCCGACTTGCAGTCCACGCAAAAAGACGCAAGGCAGGCGCCGACGCGGATTAGCCTGCCCCCCTTGCTGGGAGGCCAAAGGCTGTCAGCCATCATGGCGGAGATCACGCTGAGGGAGCTGCTCGGAATCGAAGGCGCTTCATTGCTGGTAGCTCTGGGCGACAGGATCGATGACGATACGAGATTGGCGCTCGAAGAGCGCAAAAGCGAATACTTGACCGTCGATGATCTAGCCCAACTGGGAATTACGGCCAGTTACAAGCCCAATGAACTCTCGATCGTACTAGCCATTCTGCCTTCAGCGCGAGGGCCACAGCGTTTTAATATAGCCAACCAGTTTGATTTTTCCGCAGCCGCTCGTGCGATGCCAGCGGAGTTTGCCGCGGGCTTCACCGGCACGCTGATCGGCGGACGCGACTTCAGCGCTGGGTCGGTCAGCGACAGGCTGATCTACGATTTCGCCGGCTTTGCCAACGTCGGCGGGCGTGATGGAGTGTATGTAACATATGGCGGAACGTTTAACATTGCAGGCGGAGGCGGGCTGTTCGAGCGGAACCGGATGATCGTGTTCAAGGATTTCGAAAGTGCGATCCTGCGTGTGTCTGCCGGTGACCTTGTCCCGCAAATACCGATCATTGCAGGCGACGTTGAGATTCTCGGCGTATCAGCCGAACGGCGCTACGACGCCATCCAGCCGTTGCGAAACATCCGTCCCACCGGGCGTCGTACCTTCAGTCTCGATTCGCCGGCCCGGATCGAGATATACGCCAATGGCGCGCTTGTTCAGACGATTGACGCCAGCCCAGGTGAGGTCGACCTCAACCAGATACCAGCTCTTTCCCTGACAAGTAACATTTCTATCATTGTCGAGGACACGACCGGGCGCAGAGAAATCGACAGCTTCACATTGGCCAACGACATCGAGTTGCTGGCCGAAGGCATCAGCGAGTTCAGTTTCTCGGCTGGAGCCCTCCGACGGTTTTCTACGCGCGGATTTGCCTATACCGATAACCCTGTCGCCACCGGTCAGTATATCAAGGGTTTCAGCGAGAAAGTGACTGCGGGGGGACATTTCATCGTCGCTCAGGACTACCAGAATGTCGGCCTGCGCGCTGCGGTACTCGGTTTGCGTGGCGCAATTTTCAGCGGCATCAGCGTCAGTCGCGCGACAGGGAGCACCGGATATGCCGCAAGCCTCGCTTATCGTGGAGATCCGTTGCAATTGTCGGATCTTGGCGGACAGCTGAATTTCCGGTTCGACTATCAAAGCCGTGGTTATCGGCGGTTGTCACTGTTTCAGGTGATCGATAACGTAAAGTTCGATATCGCAGCCGATTATCGGATCAATCTCACGACACGGATTGGAATTTCGTTCGGGGGCACCTATTTTGAACGCTATAACCAACCCGACAAGACGCGCGCTTTGTTTGGAGGCGTCCAGGTCAGTTTTGGCCGACTGCTGCTTTCGGCCACTGCGCGCTATGCCAAGATTGGACCTCGCACCGACACGGGGGTTTTGGCGACGGCGACCTTGCCGCTTGGCCGCTCCCACTTCGCCAACGCCAGCTTTGATACTGGAACGGAGCAGGCGCGCTTAGAGGTCCGCCGCCAGCGCGATATCACGATCCCCGAATTCGACTATGGCGTCATCGCCGAATCCAATCCGCTTTTCGATCGCCTCACGGGCCAGACACGTTTTGCCAATTCGCGCGTCAATCTCGATGTCGAGTTCACGAATGTCCAGCCCAGAGGCACGTTCGGTGGCAGAAACCAGAACATCGGCCAGTTCCGTCTGCAATCCGGTTTCGCCTATGCAGATGGGGAATTTGGGATCGGCCGCAATCCGGGCCGTGGATTTGTGATGGTTAACCGCCACCCTTCGCTGCGTAGGTCGCCCATCGACATCGAGAACAGCGGTGTCGGAAGACGGTCAGGCCAGATCAACGGCTTAGGGCCGGCAGTGATCTCCCAGCTTTCCGGTTATCGTCCGGATCCTGTCCGCGTCGATGTGCTCAACGCGCCGACCGGGTACGATATCGGTCCGGGGGAATATATCAGCGATCCGGGAGCGCTCAGCGGCGTCAAGATCACGGTCGGTTCTGACGCTTTCCGCACCGTGATCGTAACGCTGACTAATCCTGACGGTGTTCCCGTGGCGTTGAGTTACGGAACTGTCCGCAACCTTTTGACCGGCAAGACAGACACCTTCTTTACCAACGCAGCCGGGCGCGCTGTGTTCTCGCAGGTTTCTCCAGGCCGTTACAGGGTTGAGTTTATGGACAGTGACTTGACCTATGATTTCGTGGTATCGGAAGATGCGGCAGCGATTATTCAATCCGACGTCCAGGCCATGGAGGTGATGCCTTGAAGAAGCTTGCTCTGTTCATTGCAACGATCGTCGGTGTTCTTACTCCGGTCCAAGCTGTGCAGTCCCAGTCCGGACAAGCTCAAGGGCAGGGTAACGGGGCAGGTCAATGTTCAGGGCCCTATGTCCTGACCGCACGACAATCGAGCGGGCAGACCTATGACCCCAACGAAAACACCAGCGCCATCGTCCGGATCAACCTGCAGCCAGCCGCCTCCGACACACCGCAGGGTTGCGCCAGCCTACCGGTTAGCATCTTTCCGCAGTCGGCGAGCACGTTCACATTTGGCAACGGTGGCAACGCCATCGGGTTTACCCAAGTCAATTCTGGTCTAGTCTCGCAGGCCAACGCGACGCGGTTCGAGTTGAGCGGCAATGCTCGCAGCCAGCTTGTGCGCGGCACCCCTGTCGATGTCGACTTGTTCGAGATAAGCGCTGGGCAGTTCCTGGCAGCCGGCGAGTATCAGGGGACGGTGCTTGTCCAGGTGGGGGACGGCCTGCCGACCCCGGTGCTGTTCACGATCATCGTACGTCCCGCGATCAAGTTCGTGATCGAGAACGGGTCCTTGCAGAAGGACCTGAGTTTCGGCGACGTCACCGACGGCTCGACGCTGCAGACCACAGTGTTCTATCAAAGCAATGCGGCGGTCGCTATCACGATCCAGTCGCAGAACCTGGGTTCGCTGGTACATGAAGGCGGCAGCGCGTTCGGCAACATCCCCTATAGCCTGGTGTACGATGGCACGCCGGTCAATTTGGCATCGCTTGCCCAGATCAACAGGGCGTTCACCGGGCTCGGCACGCGCAGGGAGCAGATGCAGTTGCGGGTCGAGCCGCAAACGCGCAAATATGCCGGCACCTACCGAGACGTCCTAACGCTCAATTATACGGCCTTTTAGGCATCGTGGATCAGAGTGCCTGGATGTTGAAATAGGCGGAGCGAACCTGGCTGAGGTCGCCGTTCATCTGGACACGAATGACGGTTCGCCCGGGTCGATCCGACTGCATGCTCAACTGGCTGCCGAAAGAAGCTGCGCGGCCTTGGCTGGCTGACACGCCTCCCACGCCGATGTCGGAGAGATCTCCGCCCAGCGAAATCGCATAATGTTCGGCGTTGCAATTCGTCTCCAGCAGGATTTCCCCGCTCGACGGGTTGGGCGCGTAGGCATCTGTGATGTGGCATATTACTGGAACCGTCACTCGCAGCTGAATGCCCAACGAGGACGCATTGGCTGCGTTCAGCGGCACTAATGCCGCTGCGAACGCAGCAATCACGGTTCCAGCTAACTTAGCACGCATGGCAAACACCTCCGACGCCCCCGGATACCGGTAGTTGCTGAAACGGAGATTTATCGGCGTGGTTAATAGCCCATGAGAATTATTGTTGCGTCTCGGCAAATTGAGATCGAGCCCCGATATCAGTGTCGGTTCCAGAGCACTTTGAATGGTAAGCGCAAGAAACCGCGTCGCATATTCGCGTGGGGCCTGATTGGAGTTAACCGCCATGACCGGCCGGATTGTCCCACATTCGCCGACAAAGGCCTCTATCTTGAGATTCGGCCAAACGGATCGAACCATCGGTCCTTGTCCTATCGACGCGGTCGAGCCCGCAGAACTTTTAGCTGTGCTCAAGAGGATCTAGACGGCGGGCAAGCGCGAAACGGCGGTGCCTACCAGGGCGTTTGCCAGCCGCGTATGTCGGCACGGGGTACTATGGCATGCATGATCCGGCAGCAATGCGTGGCGGCGCGCCAGGTTTGAGGTCCAGGCCGCAAAAATGATGCTAAATGCTTGAGCGTCGCGCGGCTGTTATGAGAGCATCGGCAATGGCGGCACGGAGCGGTTTTGCGCGAAACTGGTCATCATAGGGGGTTGGTCGCTTGGGCAGGCCGTCGCTGCGCGGGGTCAGCCCATTGAGCCAGTTATACTGATCGGTAATGCCCCACAGCACGATGTCGCCCAACTGCGGATAGCTCAGCATGCAGTCCAGATACGCTCGGGCATAGTCGGCCACCTGCGCGTCGCGCTCGGCCGTCGGGGCGGGCAGCTTCTTGTCGCTGATATCCAGCTCGGTGATGTGCAGCTTGTAACCCATCGCGGTGACGGCATCGAGAAAACGCCGCCACGCCCGTTCGTCGCGCGCAGCGAAGGGGGCGCTCTTGGCACCACCGGGGTCACCGATATGGCCCTGGATTCCCAGCGCGTCCACCGGCACGCCGCGCTTGCGAAACCCTTCGAGCAGTTCGAGTACGGCGGGCACATGGCGCGGGCTACCAGGCTCCCAGGACATGAAATCATTATACACCAACTCGGCCTCGGGCGCGGCCGCGCGTGCGGCGCGGAAGGCCAGGTCTACGGCCTCTTGCGGGCTGAGATGCTGCGTCAGCGGGGTTGTGCGGTAATTCCCGGTTTCCGGATCGATCGCCTCGTTGACCACGTCATAGCTCAGGATGCGGCGGCCATAATGGCTGCAGACCGTGGTCACATGCTCCTCGATCAGCCGTGCGGCCTCGCTGGCGGGCTTCGATCCGTAATCATGCGTGGCGACCCATTCGGGGGTGTATTGCGGATGGTGCCACAACAGGGTGTGCCCGCGAAACGCCATGCCGTTGGCTTCCGCAAAGGCCAGCAACCGGTCGGCGGGGGCAAAATCGAACGATCCTGCGCCACCACGGCGCAACACGCTCCACTTGAGTTCGTTTTCGGGGGTCATGACGCCGCATTCCGCTGCCATGATCGCGCGATAGGCCGGATCGTCGAAACAGCGGGTGAGCGGCCCGCCATGGCCGCCGCCGATCGCAGAGCCGAAACGCCGACCCGAAAGCCCTGCCAGCACGTCGAGCGACGGCCCGATGGCAGGTTCGGCCCAGGCGGTGCGCGGCAGCAGCGCCGCTGCCCCCGCTCCGGCCAGCAGCGTACGGCGTGTGCAATCGACCATCACTTCTTCTCCTTGCGGGATGAAATGCGTACCCAGTCCACATCGATCGATCCGGCCGGGCTTGCGGCATGGGTGAAGGTAAACAGCCCGGGCCGCGACCCGCGCCACCATGAGAAAGGCGCCAGTTGCAGCGCCTTGCCAATGGGAGAGAAGCGCCGTCCGTCCGCGCTCCAGCTGTAATGCGCCCGCTGGTCGGGACCGACCTCGACGCGGAACAGCGCGGTGGCGGGGAGCGGCTCGCCCAGCGTTTCAACGCCTTCGCTGGCAAAGGCGAGCCGGGTGACGCCGCCTTCGCGCACCGCGCCGATCCAGGTCGGGCGGACGCCGAACATGGTCAGCCCGGCGCGCTGGCCATCGGCCATCCGCCGCAGATCGATCCGCGCGGTGGCGACCATGTGCGGGCCGGTGAGCATCTGGGTCAGCGTGTTGCGGGCGTGGGTGAGATAGCGCGCATGGCCCGCCGACAGCCGCAGCCAGCCCGGCCGGTCTGCCAGCGACCACCGGCGGTCGTCCGGATTATGGTTCCACTGCCATTGCAGCCCCAGCCTGCGGCCGCTGAACTCGTCGGATGCCTGCAGCGCAAAGCGCGGCGATGATGCGGGCACATCGGGCGCGGCGGCGCTCGCTACGGGGCGATTGGACGCATCACCCATCAACGGCCAGCCATCTTCCCAGCGGACCGGCTCCAGCCAGGTGATGCGCCCGAACGCGCCGGTCGAGTTGAAATGGACGAACCAGCCCTGGCCCGAGGGTGTTTCCACGTAGCCGCCCTGGTGCGGGCCTTTGACCTCGGCGGTGGGCAGCAGCACATCGCGCCACTCATATGGACCGGTGATGCGGCGGGATCGGCCGACGGCCTGCGGGCCGGTGCTCACCCCGCCAATCGGCGCGAAGATATAGTAATATCCGTCGCGCTTGTAGAGCTTGGGGCCTTCCAGCACGGGAAGCCGCTGCCTGTCCTCGGCCACCACGATGCCTTGGTCGAGCACGCGCGTGCCGTCCGCGGACATGCGGTGGAGGATCAACGGGCCTGCCCCGACGCGTCCGTGGATCAGCCATGCGCTGCCGTCATCGTCCCAGAAAGGGCAGGGGTCTTCCAGACCGGGTCCTGCGATGACCTGGATTGGGGCGCTCCACGGACCGCGCGGATCAGTCGCGGTCATCATGAAGATGCCCTCGTCCGGGGTGGCGACATAGACGAAGAATTTTCCGGCATGGTGGCGGATCGACGGAGCCCAGGTTCCGCTGGCATAGCGGGTGCCGCCGATCGGCTTGGAAATCCCATCGGTCAGCGTGTGAGGCCCGGGCATGTCATAGGCAGGATCGAACGGCAGCCGCGGCAGGACATGGCCGATGATCCGCCAACTCACCAGATCGGCCGATTCGAGCACCGGGATGCCCGGCGACAGGTGGAAGCTCGACGAGACCATGTAATAGCGGTCGCCTACGCGGATCACATCGGGGTCCGAATAGTCGGCCCAGATGATCGGGTTCGCATACTGCCGGTTGGCCGGGGGCGTGGCTGTGGCGGATGTCGCCCCGCCCAGAGCCAGCGCCAGCGCCAGCGCCAGCGAGTATACGAGGTTGGACCGCATGATCCTCACGCCCCCAGCATGTTGCCATAGCCGATGACGATCGTCGCCATCACCAGCAGCGCGACACCCGACCAGACCATCGCCTTGATGCGGCCCGGCGCGTCGCGCCATTCGCGCAGGGCAAAGCCCCACACGGTCCCGAAGATGATGATCGAGGCCATGTGCAACGTCCAGGACGAGAAGCCCAGCCGGCCCATCTGGCTTTCCCCCATCGTGTAGAAGAAGAACTGGAAATACCAGGTCGTCCCCGCCAGCGCGCACAGCCCGAAATTCGCGAGCAGCGGGATGGCAGGTTGCAGCGCTGCGGACGGATTGGCTGCAGCCGGTGCAGGCACCTCCGTCGCGGCATCTGCAGAGCGTCCCACCCATTGCCCGGCGCTGCGATTGCGCAGGATCAGAAAGGCGCACCACAGGCCGTTGGTGACCAGGCCCCCCGCCATGATCAGGCACAGCACGGGCAGGCCGGTCCACAACGGGCCGGTGCCATGCGCGGCCGAAACCGCCTTGACCGGTTCGCCTGCCGCCAGCCCGAAGGCGAAGCACGAGGACATGACGCCGCTGAAGATCGCCACGCCGATGCCCTTGCGGAAGTTGAATTCGGCCACCGCATCAGCCTTTTGCGCATCGGTCAGGCTGGCGTCCTTGCGCGCGCCGGCGATGGCAACGACGATGATCCCTGCGAGCGTGATGGCGAGCCCGGCCAGAATGATGTTGCCGCTGAGGCTGTCGAGCAGCTTGGACTGGAAGTCTCCCTGGAACAGCGGCGGAATCAATGTCCCGAACACCGTGCACAGCCCCAGCACCACTGCCATCCCGAGTGACAGGCCCAGATAGCGCATGGTCAGCCCATAGGTCAGCCCGCCAAAGCCCCACAACATGCCGAACACCACCGGCCAGATGATCGCGGCATCGGGCGCCTCCCGAAAGACCATTAGCAGTTCGTTGGTCTGCAGCCATGCGAACAGCCAGGGCGCGATCGCCCAGGAAAACAGCCCTCCGGTCAGCCAGTAGATTTCCCACGACCAGCCGCGCACCGCGCGATAGGGCACATAGAAGCTCGCCGAGGCAAAGCCGCCCAGCCAGTGATAAAGCACGCCGATCAGCGGATTGGGGGTCATGATGTCAGGTCCAGTCCCAGGCGATAGAAACGGTTGGCATTGCCGGCAAACAGTGCGCGGATCTGCGCGTCAGGCAGATCGTGTACCGCCTCCAGATAGTTGTCGAGAATGGCGTCGAACCCGCCGAACAGCCGGTCGGTGGGAAAGTCGCTGGCAATCATGCAGCGCTCTGGCCCGAACAGGTCGATCGTCCGGCGCAATCGGTCGCGGACCTTGGACGGATCGAGCGGGCGGAAGACAAAGCCGAAGCCGGACAGCTTGACCGCAACCTGGGGCAGGGCGGCGAGCGGTTGCATGCCGTCGCGCCAGTCCGCCTCGCCATCGACCCCCATGCCAGCATGATTGATGCACACCGGGATATCCGGATGCTGCTGCAGCAAACGAGCGAGCCCCGGCATCTGGCCGGGATAGCATTGCAGATCGAACGACAGGCCGTGCGCGGCAAGCCGGGCAAAGCCGTTCTGCCAGGCAGCATCGCTGGTTACGTCGCGCGCGGTATAGGTGCGATCTGCATCGCGGTGCCAGTTGACGATATGGCGGATGCCGCGGACATTGGCGTGCGCAACATGGGCTGCGAGCAGATCGTCGACATCGCTCTGGGCCAGATCGGCATAGGCGATGATCGCATTGGGCATGCCGTGCGTGTCGGCGGTGGCCTGCAGCCATTCGGTTTCGGCCAGCGCGTCGCGTGGATCGGCTCCGGCATCGACATGGACCATGCCCCGCACATCCCAGCCACCTGCTTCCACCAGATAGTCGGCAAGCGTGTAGTCCTGGGCGATGGCCGCAACCGGGCCGTTGGGCCCGCCGTCATCGAACGGCGGGGTCAGCCAGGGATAGCGCAAGCGTGAGAGCTGCCAGAAATGCACATGGGCATCGACAAATGGCGGGCGGTCCAATCTCGCTCCTCTCGTCCTCAATGGCCGCCCCGTCTGCGGGGTCGGTGTGCGCGTGTCAGAAGGTTGTGCGGCCTCCCGAGGTGTCGAAGGTCGACGCCGTGGTAAAGGTGCATTCTTCCGATGCCATGAAGCAGACCATCGCCGCCGATTCCTCGACCCTGCCCAGCCGCCCCATCGGAATGCGCGACAGCATATAGTCGATCTGGCTCTGCGGTAGCTGGTCCAGGATCGGGCTTTCGAAGGTGGCGGGGGTGAGCGCGTTGGCGACGATGCCCTTGCCGGCGAGTTCCTTGCCCACGCTCTTGGTAAAGCCGATCACCGCCGCCTTGGTGGCCGAATAGGCGCTGGCATTGGGGTTGCCCTCCTTGCCGGCGACGGACGAGATATTGACGATCCGGCCATAGCCGTTGGCCAGCATCAGCGGGATGACCGACCGGTTGGAATGGAAGACGCCGTGAAGGTTGACATCGACAACCTGCCGCCAGCTATCCACCGGATATTGGTGCGCAGGCGCCGTGGCGCCGGTGATGCCAGCCGAGCAGACCAGGATATCGATGTGCGCCATCGCGGCGACCGAGGCCTCGACCGCCGCCTCGACCGCGGCCAGATCACCGACATCCACCTGGCTGACACTGGCCGCGCCAATCGCGGCCGCCGCTTCGGCCAAGGCATCGGCGTTACTGTCCCACAGTGAAACCTGGCCACCTTCCGCGACGATGCGCTCTGCCACCGCAAAGCCCAGGCCCGAGGCACCACCAGTAATGACCGCGCAACGGCCTGCGAAACGTCCGGAAAACACGCTCACGCCAGCGCTGCCAGGTCGAAGGCCACGACTCGCTGGCGCTGTTCGCCCAGGCCTGTGATGCCCAGCCGCATCTCGTCGCCGGGCTGCAGGAATATCTGGTCAGGCTTCTGGCCCTCGCCGACGCCAGGCGGCGTGCCGGTGATCAGCAGATCGCCAGGGTGCAGGGTTATGAAGCGGCTGACATAGGCGATGCATTCGGCGACGGGGAAAATCATCGTCCCCGTGTTCCCGGTCTGCATCCGCTTGCCGTTGATATCGAGAAACATGTCGAGTGCCTGGCAATCGGCGATCTCGTCGGGGGTGACCAGCCACGGGCCGACCGGGCCGAAGGTGTCGCAGCCCTTGCCCTTGTCCCACTGGCTGCCGAGTTCCTTCTGAAAGGCGCGCTCGGAGACGTCGTTGACCAGCACAAAGCCTGCAACATGCGACAGGGCTTCGGCCTCGGGCACGTAGCGGCAGGTCTTGCCGATCACCACGCCCAGCTCGACCTCCCAGTCGGTCTTGCGCGAGCCATCGGGGATCATGACATCGTCATTGGGGCCGTTGAGGCACGAAATCGCCTTGGTGAAGAAGATCGGCTCGGGCGGCGGCTCGAGCCCGGCTTCACGCGCGTGATCGGCATAGTTGAGGCCGATGGCGAGGAACTTGCCGATCCCGGCGACGGGGACGCCATAGCGCGGCGTGCCCTCCAACAGCGGCAAGGTGTCGGGGTCGAGCGCTGCAAGCGTGGAGATCGCGTCGACCGTGAGGTCGTCGATAACCCCGGACAGGTCTCGCAAACGACCCGTGGCATCGACCAATCCGGGTTTTTCAGAGCCCTTGGGCCCATAGCGGCATAGTTTCATGTTCAACTCGTCAATTGGAGTAGGGGCGGTGAAGGGGGACATCGGGGTTGAGCTCAACCCCGAACCCCGGCTTGTCCAGAGCGCTCGCCTTGATGCGCCCGTTGTGCGGCACCGGCTCGCCCAGCAATTGTGGGGCGAACATCGGCACGACCTCCGTCGGGCCAGGGTGCATCATCAGGAATTCCGCGAAGGGCGAATTGTGGCGGGTCACGACAAAGTGATAGCTGTAGACGCTCGATCCATGCGGGACGACGAGCTTGCCGCGCGCATCGGCCAGCGCGGAAATCTTGATGAGCTCGGTGATGCCGCCGCACCAGCCCACATCGGGCTGGATGATGTCGCAGCAGTCCATCTCCAGCAGCATGCGAAAGCCCCAGCGCGTGGCTTCATGCTCGCCGCAGGTCACCAGCATGCCATTGGGCACATTGCGCTTGAGTTCGGCATAGCCCCAGTAATCGTCCGGGCTGATTGCCTCCTCGATCCACTTGAGGCCATGGGCGTGGCAGGCATGCGCCAGCCGGGTGGCATAATCGACATCAAGCGCCATCCAGCAGTCGTGCATCAGCCAGAAATCGTCGCCGCACCTGGCGCGCATGTCGGCCAGCAGCGCGACATTCTTCTTGAGCCCCTCGTCACCCTCCGCCGGGCCGTGGTGCAGCGGCAGCTTGCCGCCGATAAAGCCGAGATCGCGCGCGATGTCAGGGCGGGCGCCGGTCGCGTAGAATTGCAGCTCGTCGCGAACCGCGCCGCCGAGCAGGTGATAGACCGGTTCCTGCCGCAGCTTTCCCAGCAAATCCCACAACGCCAGATCGACCGCCGAGATCGCGTTCACGACCAGCCCCTTGCGCCCGTAATATTGGGTCGAGAAATACATCTGGTCCCAGATGCGTTCAAAGTCTGCAGGGTTCTGACCGATCAGGAAGCGCGACAGGTGCCGCTCGACGATGAACGCCGCAGGTTCGCCCCCGGTGGTGACCGCAAAGCCAACTGTTCCGTCGCTCGCTTCCAGCTCCACCACCAGCGTGCCCAGCACATTGATGCCGAAGCTCTGGCGCGACGCGCGATATTCGGGGTACCGTGCCATGGGCGTTGCGATATGATCGTCGATCCAGTGGCCAGCGCCCTGGTCGTGATAGTCCGCGCCGCCACCGCGCGCGGTAAACGCACGAACAGCAACGATTTTTGGAAAGGGAATCACGACAGACCGACACCGGCCACGGCGGGCAAACAAGCGCCATCATCAACGCGGTCTAACGGAGCCCTCATAATATCCTCTTTCATATTGTGAGATTGAATGCTAATTTATGGGAGTAATGACGTCAATGGCTGAGGATCAGAAAAATGGCACCGGCGGTAGCCAGACCCTATTGCGGGGGCTCGACGTGATCGAGGCATGCGCCGATGGTCCGATCCAGCTGGCAGCGCTAGCGGACAAGCTGGGGCTGACCCGGTCCACCACGCACAGGCTCGCGAACGCCTTGATCGACCGGCGATATCTCGCATCGGTGCCTAGGCGCGGCTACACTCTGGGCCCCGAACTGCTCAAGCTGGGCTTTTTGGCGCAGCGCCAGACCGATGTGGTGCAGACGGCGCGGCCGCATCTCGAAGAACTGGCCAAGCTGTCAGGCGATACGGTGCACCTGGGCGTGCTCGATCACGACCGTGCGCTTTACCTCGACAAGATCGCCGGACAGCGGCGGATCGATATCCGCAGCCGTATTGGCGACCGCCACCCGCTGACGTCTACCGGTCTGGGCAAGGCGCTGCTGATCGATGACAAGCCACCGCGTTGGCTGGCGCTGTTCGAGCAGGACCAGGCGGCGGGCGCCTTTCCGATCGAGCGCGATCTGTGGCTCGAACGGATGAAGACTTACGCCGCAAGCGGCCATGCCTTCGATCTGGAAGAGAATGAGGATGCCATCCGCTGTGTCGCTGCCCCCGTGCGCGATTCGAGCGGACGGATCGTCGCCGCGATCAGCGTGTCGAGCGCGGCGCAGTATATGGACGACGAGCGCATCCAGGCTTTGGTGGTCGATGTCCGCCAGACGGCGGAAGCCATCGCCCGGGATCTGGGGTGGAGCGATAGATGAACCTGCTGGCCGGGCAGACAGTTTTGGTGACAGGGGGTGCCAGTGGCATCGGCCGCGCGATCGCGCTCGGCGCAGCGCGGGCAGGGGCCGACGTGGCGGTGTTCGACAAGGACCCGGCTCAGGCGCTGGTCGCGCAGATCGAGGCGCTCGGTCGCAAGGCCCTGACGGTCACCGGCGATGTCGCCGAACCCGGCGAGGCGGAACGATTCGTGCGTGAGGCGGTCATCGCCCTGGGGCGGGTCGATGTGTTCGTCAGCAATGCCGGCATCTGCCCGTTTCACAGCTTTCTGGATATGCCTGCCGAAGTCTTCGAGCGCACCGCGCGCGTCAATCTGCATGGCGCGTTCCATATGGTCCAGGCCGCTGCCAATGCGATGGTCGCAGGCGGGCGGGGCGGCGCGATCATTGCGGTCTCCTCGATCTCGGCGCTGGTCGGCGGCGAGTTCCAGACCCATTACACCCCGACCAAGGCGGGAGTGCATTCGCTGATGCAGTCCGCCGCGATCGCTTTAGGGCGGCATGGCATTCGCTGCAATTCGGTGCTGCCCGGCACGATCCTCACCGACATCAACAAGGATGACCTTGCCGACGAAGGCAAGCGGGCGCGGATGGCGGCGCGTGTTCCGCTGGGCCGGCTGGGAGAGCCCGACGATCTGGTGGGCCCGACGCTTTTCCTCGCATCGGACATGGCACGCTATGTCACCGGTGCGGCGCTGCTGGTGGACGGCGGCGCTTTCGTAAACCTGCAATGACTGCCGCGGCATCCACGCTGGATTATCGCGCACTGGCCCGTGCACGGCTTCCGCATTTCCTGTTCGAATATATCGATGGCGGCTCTTATGCCGAGGTCACGCTGCAACGAAATGTAACCGATCTGGCGGAGGTTGCCCTGCGCCAGCGGGTGATGACCGATGTGTCGGCGATCGATCTTTCGACCGAGCTGTTCGGCCAGCGTCTGGCCATGCCGGTGGCACTCGCACCCGTGGGGCTCGCGGGGATGAACGCCCGGCGCGGCGAGGTGCAGGCCGCGCGCGCCGCGCAGGCGGCGGGCGTGCCGTTCTGCCTTTCCACCGTGTCGGTCTGTCCGCTGGCAGAGGTCGCCGCAGCCGCCGCGCCGTTCTGGTTCCAGCTGTACATGATCCGCGACCGCGCGTTCATGATCGACCTGATCGATCAAGCCAGGGCGGCTGGCTGTTCGGCGCTGGTCTTCACGGTCGACATGCCGGTACCCGGATCACGCTATCGCGATCTGCGTTCGGGCCTTGCGGGAGCCGCAGGGATGGCAGGGTCGCTCCGGCGGGCCTGGCAGGCTGCTCGGCGGCCGGGCTGGGCCTGGGACGTCGGGCTGCAAGGGCGTCCGCACCATCTGGGCAATGTCGCCCCGGTGCTTGGCAGCAACAGCGGGCTCGAGGATTTTCTCGGCTGGATGCGCAACAATTTCGACCCCACGGTGACATGGCGCGATCTCGAATTTGTGCGCTCGCGATGGGACGGCCCGTTGATCGTCAAAGGGATTCTCGATCCCGACGATGCCCGGCTTGCAGCCGATCATGGCGCCGATGGCATCATCGTGTCCAACCATGGCGGCCGGCAGCTTGATGGGGTCCTGTCGAGCGCCAAGGCGTTGCCGCCGATCGCCGATGCGGTGGACGGCCGCGTGACGGTGCTGGCAGACAGCGGGGTACGATCCGGACTGGACGTGGTGCGCATGTTGGCACTGGGAGCAGATGGCGTGCTGCTGGGGCGGGCCTGGGCTTATGCGCTCGCGGCAGCAGGAGAACAGGGTGTGAGACATATGCTGGGGCTGATCGAAGCGGAAATGCGCGTGGCAATGGCGTTGACCGGGTGCACGAACATTCCGGCGATCACGCGGGACATTCTGGCGTGATCGTCCGCCTGCTGCTGGCGGCATGCCTGGTGCTGGGATCTGCAAGCGCCGAAGCGAAGATTGACCGCAAGGCCCTGATTTCGCGCCATGATGTCCATCTCACCAGCGTCGACCCGCATGCGCCGGTGATGATCGGCAATGGCGAACTGGGCTTTACTGCCGACATCACCGGGCTGCAGACGTTTCCGGAGGCCTACGTGCCGCAATCGCCGCTGCTGACCATGGCGCAATGGGCCTGGCACAGCTTCGCCAATCCGCGCGGATGGACCGCCGCCGATGGCGATGCGCAGGTGCCGGTACAGGGCAGGGGGACGCTGTCTTATGCCTGGTTTCGTGATTTCTCGATGCTCAAGGACCGTCCCGCGCTGGTCTGGCTGCGGGAAAATCCGCACCGCTTTTCGCTGGCGCGGATCAGCCTGAAGCTGACCCGGCGCGATGGTTCGGCTGCCGTGCTCAGCGATCTGACCGCCACCCGCCAGCGGCTTGACCTATGGCGTGGAGTCCTGATCAGCCGGTTCGTGTTCGATGGCGCGCCAGTGACAGTCGAAACCCGCGTAGCGGCGGCATCCGATGTCGTGCTCGTCTCCGTGCGCTCGCCGTTGGTGGCGACGGGGCGGGTGTCGGTCAGCGTTACCTATCCGGGAGTGAAGGCACCGCTCAATCCCGACCCGTCCGACTGGGAATCGCCGGAAGGCCATGCAACGCAAATCGTCCGGGCGACGGCGCAGGCGGTGCAGGTGCGGCGGACGATCGACAGCACCGATTATGACAGCAACCTGTCTGCGCCGGGGGGCCGCATCTCCGCCGATGGTGTGCATCGATTCACGATCCTCGGCTCGGGGCAGCGTCTGGTCGCGACCGTCGGGTTCGGAAAGGCTGCATCAGCGCTGCAACCCTTCGATGGTATGACCAAGGCTGCGGACAAGGCCTGGATCGATTACTGGCGCACCGGGGGTGTCATCGACTTTTCGGGCAGCACCGATCCGCGCGCGCATGAACTGGAACGCCGGGTGGTGCTGTCGCAATATCTGGCGCGCATCAACCAGGCGGGCAGCGTTCCGCCGCAGGAAGAGGGTCTGTTCTCCAATAGTTGGAACGGCAAGTTCCATCTGGAAATGGCGATCTGGCACGCCGGACATTTTGCAACATGGGGGCGCGCACAATTGCTCGACCGCATGCTGGCATGGCATCTGGAGCATCTGCCGCAGGCACGGGCGCTGGCGACCAGCCGGGGTGTGAAGGGGGCGTGGTGGCCCAAGATGACAGGGCCGGAAGGGCGTGAAAGCCCCAGCCCCATCAACCCCTTCATCATGTGGCAGCAACCGCATCCCATCTTCCTCGCAGAGCTACGCCGCCGCGCGACCTCCGATCGAGAAGCGACCGCGCTCTATGGAGTGTTGGTCGAGGATACGGCCGACCTGCTGGCCAGCTGGCCCTTGCCCGATGGGACGTCGCGGGTCGCACTGGGGCCGCCGATCGTGCCGGTGCAGGAGAACCACGATCCGCTGACCACACGAGATCCGACGTTCGAGCTCGAATACTGGCGCTGGGCGCTGACGATCGCCCAGCAATGGCGGGAACGGCGCGGATTGCCCCGCAAGGCGGAATGGGACCGCGAGATAGCAGCGTTGCCGGCTCCGGCCCAGGCTGATGGCTTGTATCTGCCCGTTCCTGGCGAACCACGATTCTGGCAGGATACCGCAGGCCGCTGCCGCAAAGACGCAACCCCGGCCGGATGCCTCAACCGCGACCATCCTTCATTCCTGATGGCTTTTGGCCTGATCCCCGGGCAAGCCATCGACCCTGCGGTGATGCGCGCCACGCTCAAGGCGGTCGAAAGCCATTGGGATCTGCGCCAGACCTGGGGTTGGGATTTCCCGATGATCGCCATGACGGCAGCGCGGCTCGGGGATCCCGAAGCAGCGGTCGACTGGCTGTTTGCCGATCAGTTGAACAACCGTTGGGGAGTCACCGGCATGACGCCGCGAGTCGAGGTAGAGCCTCATGCCACGGGCGGACCGGATGGTATCGGTACCAAAAGGGTCGCTGACACCTACTTCCCGTCAAATGGTTCGCTTCTGCTGGCTGTCGGCATGATGGCAGCCGGCTGGGACGGCGCACCACGCAAAGCGCCCGGTTTTCCGCGCAAAGGCTGGCAGGTGAGGGTCGAGAACATCACACCTCTGCCCTGAAAATTCGCTTCCTGAGGCGAGATGTTGACGCTACCAATTTTATCTGTTAGGACATCATCCCATCATATGGGATTTGTTGGCGCTGGTTCGCGTAGCATTTAATGGCGAGGTCCTTAAGGCCCGCTTTTCAGGGAGAGTATGATGAAGGTATCGAGCAATCCGTTGCGCATTTCGCTGCTGGCCAGTGTCGCGTTTGCCGGAGTCTGTGTCGCCAACCCGGCCGCGGCTCAGACGCAGTCAGCGCCAGGTGGCACGACGACAGCCGTGCCGGCCGCAGACGCCCAGGCCGACGAAGAGATCATCGTCACCGGCTCGCGCATCGCGCGCAGCGGCTTCGACACCTCCACCCCCGTCAGCGTGGTGGACGATACCGAAATCACCCTGTCCGGCACCGTGAACGTCGAACGTCTGCTGGGCCAGTCGCCTCAGTTCATCGCATCGCCCACCGGCGGTTCGACCGTTTCGGGTCAGGGCGCAGGCATCGCCGACCTCAACCTGCGCGGCTTCGGTGCCACCCGCAACCTGGTGCTGGTCAATGGGCGTCGCTTTGCGATTTCGGGCCCGGACCAGACCACCGACATCAACACCATTCCCAGCGCGCTGATCAAGCGGGTTGAAATCGTCACCGGCGGCTCATCGGCGGTCTATGGCTCCGATGCGATCACCGGCGTGGTCAATTTCGTGATGAACGACGAGTTCGAAGGTGTGGTTGCGCGGGCGCAGTTTGGCGGCAACACGACCACCAGCGCACATACGCAGGACTACACCATCACCGCCGGCGGCAATTTCGCCGATGGCCGGGGCAATACGGTGGTATCGCTCAACTATCTCAAGCGCGACCCCATCACCCGCGCGGAACGCGGCGGCTTTACCTCGGTCGCGCTGGCGGATGGTTGTGTCGTGCCCGGCAGCGACTCCGGCGTCACCCGGGTAGGCACACCCTTTGCGGTTCCGGCGGGGCAGACTTGCCGCTCGGCAGGGGGGCAACCCGGCTTCATCTTCGGTGGATCGGGCGACATCCCCAATGGTCGCGTATCCGGTATCGCCACTTACGGTTCGGCAAGCCCGGGCCTGCGCGCAGCCTATGACGCGGCAGGACTGACCAATATCGGCGGTTTCGGCTTCACCTTCAACGATCAGGGCACAGCTGCGCGCAACGCCGTCGATCCGGCTGACCGTTACAATCTGGCGCCGGACAACTATCTGGTGATCCCGCAAAAGCGCTACATGATCAACTCGTTCACCACGTACGAGTTCACACCCAACGTCACCGGCTATCTCGAAATGCACTATTCGCAGAACGAGGTCCGCGCCCAGCTGGCGCCGTCGAACGTGGGCGTTTCGACGCTGCTCAACGTGAACAATCCTTTCCTGTCGGCAGGCGTTCAGGGTGTCCTGCGCCAGCTGGATGCTGAACAGACCAACCCGATCACCGTCGCCTCCGGACCGGTCAGCCGCACGACCACGGTCAATGACGGCCTGGCGGTGGTTACGCTGGGACGGCGCTATGGCGAGGTGGGCCCTCGCCAGGCCATCCAGCGGCGCGACGTGTTCCGCGCTGTCGGTGGTTTTCGCGGCGATCTGGGCACCGTGGTCGAGGGTGGTTTGCGCGACCTCACCTATGACGTCTACTATAGCTATGCGAAGACGAACTTTTCCGAGGAGCTGAACCGGGCGCTCTCGCGCAGCGCGCTGCAGGCTTCGCTGCTTTCGGTCAACGGTGCGGCCCCGGTCTGCAACGTGTTCGGCCTGAACATCAGCGATGCGTGTATCCGCGCCATCTCAGTTTCGGCCACCAACACCACCGAGGCCACCCAGCAGGTGGCAGCAGCCAGCATTTCGGGCAAGTCGTTCACGCTTCCCGGTGGCGATATCGGATTCAACCTGGGCTTGGAATGGCGCAAGAACGAAGCCGCGTTCCGGCCCGACCAGTTCCTGGCAAGCGGCGATGTGGTGGGCTTCAACGCGGGCCGGGCCACGGCCGGTGGCATCACCGCCAAGGAAGTGTTCGGTGAAATCCGCCTGCCTATCCTTGCCGACACGCCGTTCTTCCAGGCTCTGACCGTCAACGGCGCCTTCCGCTATTCCGATTACAGCCTTGGCGGTGTCGGCGGCGTGTGGACCTATCTTGGCGGGGCCGAGTGGAGCCCGGTCGACGACATCACCTTCCGCGGCCAGTATCAGCGGGCCATCCGCGCACCGAATGTCAACGAGCTGTTCGGGGGCATCAGCCGCAGCAACGTCGTTGCGACCGATCCGTGCTCGAGCCGCCAGCCGGCTGCGCAGCAGTCGGCGGCGGTGCGCGCGATCTGCGTTGCCACCGGCGTGCCTGCCGCCGCGGTGTTCACCGCCGGCGTGCAGCCCAACGCGTTCTTCCCTGTCGATCAGGGCGGAAACCCCAATGTCGGCGAGGAGCGGTCGGATACCTATACGTTCGGCGCGGTGTTCACACCGAGCTTCCTGCCCGAGCTGCGCGTCAGCGTCGATTACTTCAAGATCACCCTGGACGGGGCGATTGCGGCGCTGGGTGGCGGCCTGAACAACACGCTCAACCTGTGCTACAACGTGCTGCAGGATGCGGGCAGCGAGTTCTGCCAGGCGGTCAGCCGCGACCGCAACACCGGGGCAATCACCGACAATTTCCCGGTCCGCGTTCTCGCCGCGAACACGGGTCAGCTGAAGACCTCGGGTATCGATTTCGTCGTGCGCTATACCCAGCCGCTCAACTTCGGGCTGTTCGGCCTTGCCGAGACCAGCACGCTGTCGTTCGGAATGGACTTCACCTATCTGGATGAATTCACCGCAACGCCGGTGGCTGCATTCCCCAACATCAAGAACCGCTGTGCCGGCGCGTTCGGCCAGACCTGCGGCGAGCCGCTGCCGCGCTGGCGCGGGACGTCGCGCATCACCTGGGACATGGGCCCGATCAGCATCAGCGCACGGCATCGCTATATCGGCAAGGTGACCGACGATCGCCACGTGGTGCCGACCCGCGCAGGGAGCGCCACCGCTCCGGCGCTGGCGGACCTGTCGCACCCGGTGCTGGGTGACGAGCACTATTTCGATCTGTCTTTCACCGCCGAGGTGATGGACAGGGTGGAACTGTTCGGCGGCGTGAACAATGTGTTCTCCAACGCACCGCCGGTGGTGGGCAGCGCCCAGGTTCGGGCGAATACCTATCCGGCGACCTATGACTCGCTGGGGGCGGAATTCTTCATCGGCGCCCAGCTCAAATTCTGAGATCCTTCCTACTGGCGGGGCCGTGTCATGCGGCCCCGCCTTTTTTGGATCCACGGCAATGCAAGGAACAGCGTTGATGCATTTTGACCGGCGGCAGATGATTTCCGGGGCAGGGGCCTTGGCGCTGGCAGCGCCGCTTTTGGGTTTGCCGGCAACGGTCGGGGCGCAGCCCCAGCGTGCTGCCTTGCGGCCGGCGCCGATGGGAGCGGTCGATGTCCGAAAGTTCGGCGCCAGGGGCGATGGCAAGGCTATCGATTCCGCTGCGATCAACCGGGCTATCGATGCGCTGGCAGCAAGCGGCGGCGGTACCCTGATCTTCCCGCCCGGCACCTATGCCTGTTACACGATCAGGCTCAAGAGCCGTGTTTCGCTTCATCTCACCAATGGGGCAACCATTCTTGCCGCGGCTGCGCCCACCGACGGACGCGGCGGCTATGACCTGGCAGAAGAGCAGGACCCGCGCGCGGTCGGGTTCCAGGACGCCGGCCACAGCCATTGGCGCAACAGCCTGATCTGGGGCGAGGGCCTGCACGACATGGCGATCACGGGCGATGGGCTGATCTGGGGGAAGGGGCTGGGCCGTGGTGACGGCAAGGACGACTGGCTGAAGGACCCCAGCGGCCCGGGCACAGCAAACAAGGCGATCGCGCTCAAGAACTGCCGGAATGTCCTGTTGCGCGATTTCCGCATGCTGGAGGGGGGCTGGTTCGCGCTGCTGGCCACCGGGGTCGACAATCTGACGATCGACAACCTGCTGATCGACACCAACCGCGATGGGCTGGACATCGATTGCTGCAAGAATGTGCGGGTGACCAACTGCACCGTCAACTCGCCGTATGACGATGCCATCTGCCCCAAGTCCAGCTTTGCGCTCGGCTATGCCCGGGTCACGGAAAACCTCACCATCTCGGGCTGCTTCGTCACCGGCAATTACCAGATCGGATCGGTCCTCGACGGCACATGGCGCAAGATGCCCGCCGATTTCGCCCCGCTGATCCACGGCCGGATCAAGTTCGGTACTGAATCCAATGGCGGTTTTCGCAACATCGCGATCACCAATTGCGTCTTCGAGGACAGCCGCGGGATCGCGCTGGAAACCGTCGATGGCGGCGTGCTGGAAGATGTCGCGATCAGCAACATCACCATGCGCGGGATCGTCCATGGCGCATTCTTCCTGCGGCTGGGCAAACGGATGCGCGGCCCTGCCGGGGTGCCGATCGGTACTCTCAAGCGCGTGCGGATATCCAACCTTGTCTCTTCGGGCGGCAGCCAGCTGCCTGCGGTGATCGCCGGATTGGCAGAACGACCGATCGAGGATGTGTCGATCAGCGATGTGCTGCTCCACCAGATTGGCGGTGCCGATGCGGCCATGGCTGCCCTGCAGCCGCCGGAGAATGCGCTTGGCTACCCGGAAGCCACGATGTTCGGCGACCTGCCGGCTACCGGTTTGTTTGCACGGGCCGTGCGCGGTCTGTCGCTCGACAATGTCGAAGTACAGGTGGATCGGCCAGACCTGCGCCCGGCGCTGTGGCTGCAGGATGTCGACGGCGTTGATCTGTCGCGGTTGCGTCTGCCCGAAGGCAAGGCATTCGCGCTCGACCGGGTGCGTCGTATGCGCAGCAGCGCCGTGCGCGGGCACGCCGATCTGCGCATCGACTGACCGCTTAAGGGATAGGCAGCTCGAACGGACCGGCGGGCAGTCCCGCACTATCGAACAGGTTGATGGTCGGTGCATCGGCCCAGGCATAGCGCACGCGTGTCGGTGCCGCGCCATCCTGCGGAAGGGTTACTTGATTGCCCGCAATGATGCCCGGCACAAAGCGGCAGCTGGCCTGATCCGCGCCGCACAGCTCGAAGCCGATCGCCTGTGTGCTGCCGCGCGTCACCAGTGAGCCGGTTACCCCCTCGAAGGTCACGACTACCGCGTTTTCGCCGCGTGTGACGAAACGTACCGATGGCCCCGAAGCGGAGTCCGGGCCGCCATAGGCAATCGCGCGCATCGTGCGGGCAAGCCGCCGCCCCAGTTCGCGCTTTTCGCCCGGGTGGACGTCGAACGGATCGCCGATGTCGAGGGTGAGCGTTAGCCCGACCCTGGGATCGTTCACGGCGACCTTGCGCTGGTCGTTGCGGACATCGGCCCAGCCGCTGGCGCCGGGCGCTGCCGCCGGCGCGCCGAAGCCCGCCAGGCTGACGATCGCAAACGGTAGATTCGGCGTATCGAACTGCACGCGCCATGCCGCGATCATCGCGCTCAGCCGGCCAGCATAGCCTGGCAGGGCGGTATCGGATTCGCCCTGATACCAGGCGACACCCTTGAGTGCGGGGCTGCCCAGCGGTGCGATCATTGCAGCGTAGAGATTGCCGGCCCCTGCGGTATCGTCCCAGGGCGGGCGCGGCATGCCGGGCGCGCGGCGCCGGTCGGGCGAATAGGACCAGCCCTCGCCGAGCGGCAGGCGCTGGCCATTGCGAAAGGTCACCGCGATGCTATCGGCAGGCCCGGCCATCCCGCCCTTGCCCCACAGATCGTTGACGTTGACGGTGACGACATTGCGCCCCGCCTTCAGCGATCCCTTGGGCAGTGCATAGCGTCGCGGAGTGGAGATGCTGCCGCCGCCACCCACCGGACGACCGTTGATCCAGACCACGTCCTGATCGTCGAGAAGGCCCAGATCGAGTGACGCGCCCTGCGCAACCTGGGCCGCAGTGAGCATCAGCTCGCGGCGCAGCCACATGAAGCCGTTATATTCGACCAGCTCCGGATCGCCCCAGTCCTCCCAATATCCGATCTTTGGAACCGGTCGCCAGTCGCGATCGGCATCGGGCATCCACGGCGCATCCTTGTGCGCCGCGCGCCACCAGCTTTCCCACCGTGTGCCGAAGCCGCGCTGGGCGCTGGTGGGGTCCTTCGCACTGAGCTGGCGCAGTTGCACCTCGGCCGCTGCCCCGGTCTGGCCGAGCGCTGCATCGGACATCCAGCTGCTGATCCGGGTTCCGCCCCAGCTGCTGTGGATCGCGCCCAGCGGAACATCGACCGTCCGGCGCAGGTCCTTGAGCATGTAGAAGCACGCCGCCGAAAATGCCCCCGCCGTCTGGGGGCCGGCCACATCCCACCGGGGTGCCTTTTCGAACGTGACGCGCGGGTCGAGTGCGGTCTGGCGCGGTACGGTCATCATCCGGATGGCAGTATCGCCGGAGTTGGCGATCTGGGCGCGGCTGTCCTGCGATTCTGCGATCGTCATTTCCATGTTGGACTGGCCCGAGCACAGGAACACATCGCCGATCAGCACGTCTTCGGCGATGCTGGTACCGCTGCGCGCAGCCACCGTGATGCGATAGGGGCCGCCCGCCGCCATCGCCGGCAGCACGATGCGGAAACGGCCATCGCGGCCTGCCACCGCCGTGCCGACATGCGCGCCGATCTCGACCGTCACGGTCTCGCCGGGGTCGGCAGTGCCGCTCACCGGTATCGGCCTGTCGCGCTGGATCACCGCGTGGGATGCGAAGGCGGGGTCGAGCTCTGCCGCGAGAGCCGGGCTGATGCTGCCGAGGATGCAGGCACTCGCAAGCATCGCGTTGATCGAGGGTCTGAAGGGCGCTGTCAGCATGTCAGTGGTTGTGCCTTGGTGTTTTGTGGGATGTTCCGCGATATTTGATGGCCATTTCCAGCACGCCGCCATCGGCGAGCTGGCTGGTCTTTTCGCGGTACAGCTCTTCCCATGGGGTGTTGCTGGGCGGGATCGGCGGGGAGGGGATGTGCTGCTTGCGCCGGGCGATCTCGGCTTCGTCGACCAGTGCGTCGCAGCGCCCGGTGTTGAGATCGACGCGGATCATATCGCCGGTCTGCAGCCACGACAGCCCGCCGCCTGCCGCACTCTCGGGCGAGGCGTTGAGGATCGAGGGGCTGTCGG
>NZ_LJHP01000045.1:0-4232 GCF_001295965.1 Blastomonas sp. AAP25 | reverse complement strand
AGGTTCGTTGACCTGTCGGGCATTCGCGAACACCTGCAGCCTTTCTACAGCTCGACTGGACGGCCGTCTGTTGATCCCGAGCTGATGATCCGGATGCTGATCACCGGCTATTGCATGGGCATACGGTCCGAGCGGCGGCTGTGCGAGGAGGTGCATGTCAACCTCGCCTATCGCTGGTTCTGCCGCCTCGGGCTGGAGGGCGATGTGCCTGATCATTCCACTTTCTCCAAGAACCGGCATAGTCGCTTCCGCGACAGCGACGTCCTGCGCCTGTAGCGCGACGATCTTGGTGATGGGGTGGACGCCCCCCGACGGCATCGATGTGCCATAGTGGAGGTGTTTTGCACCACTAGAAGGAGGCGTCCATGGCAGAGGTTAGCACGATCGGGTTAGATATTGCGAAGGCTGTTTTTCATGCGCACGGCGCGGATGCGTGTGGGCAGATGTGTTCAGCCAACGGCTGACCCGCGCGAAGCTGCTTGAGTTCTTCGCTGCGCAGCCGCAGTGTGTGGTCGCGCTTGAGGCCTGCGGCGGGGCGCATCATTGGGCCCGCGAGATTTGCGCGCTGGGGCATGAAGTGAAGCTGATCCCGCCGGCTTACGTGAAGCCGTTTGTGAAGCGTTCGAAGAGCGATGCGATCGATGCCGAGGCGATCTGCGAGGCAGCCCAGCGCCCGAGCATGCGCTATGCCGCGATCAAGACCGAAGCGCAGCAGGCTGCTGGCATGGTGTTTCGCACGCGCGATCTGCTGGTGCGCCAGCGCACGCAGCTGATCAATGCGATCCGGGGTCATCTCACCGAGTTCGGATGGGTTGCGCCCAAGGGGCCCTCGCACATCAGCGTGCTGGCAAGCCTGCTTGAGGAAGGCGAGGAGATCGGCGCATCGCTGCCCAAGGCTGCACGCACGATGTTCCTGGTGATGACCGGCCAGCTCGAGCAGCTGAACGAACAGGTCGCGCTGCTCGACAAGGAGATCGCCACGCGTGCCCGCGAGGATGAAGCAGCCCGGCGGTTGATGACCATCCCCGGCATCGGGCCGATCACCGCAACCGCGCTGCTTGCTCTTGCCCCGCCAGTAGAGGGCTTTGCCAGAGGCCGCGACTTTGCAGCCTGGCTCGGGCTTACACCGCGACAACACTCAACCGGCGGCAAGGAGAGGTTCGGCTCGATCTCGAAGATGGGTGAGCGTACACTGCGACGGCTACTGATCATCGGCAGCAGCGCGGTGGTACTACAGGCCAGCAAGCGCGGCACCCCGCGCGGCTCATGGCTCGAGCAGATGCTGGCCAGAAAGCCGCGCATGCTGGTCACGGTCGCGCTGGCGAACAAGACTGCACGGATCATCTGGGCGGTCCTGACGAAGGGTGAGGATTACAAGGCTCCGGTCGCGGCAGCAGCGTAAGCTGAGGCGGACCAGAGGTCGTCGGTAGAGGTAAGAGATCGAAGGAGGGTATGGCACCACAGTCGGCGAGACGGGACCGGAAAACCAGTGCTTCCCACAGTGCCTTAGAGCACGCCTGGGTGATGTGGATCCGGTTCGCGAACTCCCATACGGGCCAGCGGCACAGCGCCGCGCAAACAGGCCGGACAGATGGCAGCATCCGACTACCGCCAAGACCCGAATTTACTCTTGCATCTTCTGGGGCGTCCACAGATGAGAAGCGCTGATCGCGACGCGTTTGGTGTGGATCGTATGATTGTCGCTGGCAAGGGCTATGTGTCATCTTGATTGTCGCGGAGCGACACTTCGGTGTTCCTGATTGTCGCAACCTTGGCGGGGCAACCCGCGCCGTGCTGTTTTCTGGCGATAGCCGTCCGGCGCCGGTAGCTTTCGACGTTCATCTCGAAGATGGTGGCGTGGTGTACGAGCCGGTCCACTGCCGCCAGCGTCATTGCCGGGTCCGGGAAGACGCGGTTCCATTCGCCGAACGGCTGATTGGCCGTGATTATCAGCGAACGCCGCTCATATCGCGTGCTGATCAGCTCGAACAGGACCGATGTTTCAGCCTGATCCTTGGCGACGAAGGCCAGGTCGTCGAGGATCAGCAGATGGAACCGGTCGAGCCGATTGATGGCATTTTCGAGCGCAAACTCCCGGCGCGCGAACTGGAGTTTCTGGACGAGGTCAGACGTGCGGGCCAACAGCACGCGCCAGCCCTTTTCGATCAACGCGAGCCCGATGGCTGACGACAGATGTGATTCACCTCCCCCTGATGGCCCGAACAGGATAAGGTTTGCGCCTTTCTCCTGCCAGCCATCGCCGGCACACAGGGCCATCACTTGCGCTTTCGACACCATCGGCACGGCATCAAAGTCGAAGGCATCCAAGGTTTTGCCGGGCAGTAATTTGGCTTCAGCAAGATGGCGTTCTATCCGGCGTCGATCGCGCTCGGCGATTTCATGCTCTGTAATAGCGCTCAGGAACCGGGCCGCTGGCCAGCCTTCCTTATCGGAGCGTTCGGCGAACGAGGACCATAGCTGCTTGATTCCCGGCAGGCGCAGCTCATTCAGCATGAGCGTGAGCTTGGTCGCATCGATGTCGTGGGTCATGCCACTTCCTCCGCGCACGGGCTCAGCAGCGCTTCATATGCACTGAGCGGCACAAGCTCGACGACCACATCAGGCATGCCCTTCGGCGCTGCCAGCAGCGATTCCAGCACGCCTGCGAGCTCGGCCTCGCATGCGCGTTCATGGGCCAAGCTTAGCAGCTCAACCATCGTACGGCAGGCGACATTTTCCGCGCACCGCTCAAGCAACCTCTCGAACATTCGGCGGTATGCCTCCCGCGGGAAGAGTTGGTCGCGATATACAAGTTTGAGCAGTGCCATCGGCTTGCGCCGTAGCGCGTGGATGACATGGCGATAATCAACGACATGCCCATGCTTGCCGCTGCTCTCGGCGCGGCCACGTGGCAGGGTAAACAGTGGCGTCCCTCCAAGGAACAGGTCAAGCCGGGCATCGTAAAGGCGCACCCGCAACCGGTGACCGATCAGCCGCGATGGCACGGTGTAGAACACCTTGCGCAACGTGAAGCCGCCCGACGACGTCACCAGGACAAGCACCTCTTAGTAATCGCTCGTCCGCATTCCCGGCAGTGACTGCAGCGCAGCCCGTTCGGCGTCGATCCGCTTGGCGCACCGTGCATTCTTGCGTGCTACGATTTCGTCGATGAAGCGGCGATATCCTGCAAGATCGTCAAAGTCGGCTGACCCTCGCAGCAGCAGCGCATCGCGCACTGCCGCCTTCAGATGCCCGTGAGAGCTCTCGATTCCGCCATTCTCATGCGCAACGCCCCGGTTATTTCGGCGCGGTTCCATGCGATAGTGGCGGCAAAGAGCATCATATCGTCGCGTCAGATCCTCCCGCGCCGCTGCATCCAGATTGCGGAACGCAGCAGACAGACTGTCGCTGCGATGCTCCCGCGGCGCTCCACCCAGCGCCCACAAGGCATTCTGAAGGCCTTCGGCCAACGCCACATAGCTCTCGCCGCCCAGGATCACATGGGCGTGTTCAAAGCCCGAACAGGCCAACCGGAAGTGATACAGCCTATGGTCAACCCCGACACCAGCGATCCGCACCCCAAGCTCGGCCATGTCGGTAAAGTCCGACAACCCCATCCGGCCCGGCTCATGCACCTGACGGAAGATGACATCACGCTCCGGCCCTTGCAACGCGCGCCAGCTGCGGATGCGCCGTTCCATGGTCCGCCGTACTCAATCGGGAAGCTCAGGATGACGACGCTGCATTTCTTCAAACACAGCAACAGCCCGGATACCCGGCGCCGCCGCCAACAGCGGTACGACCTCGGCATCAAAGATATCGGCTATCGGATCTGGGCGACGCCGCCCGCGCGGCACCTTCTTGTGCGACGGTAGATCCTTGTCATGCTCCAGCCTGTAAGCGGTAGCTGTACTGAATGCCGCGCATGCCGCCGCTGACCGCGGCGACACTGTCTGTCTCATCTTCATATATAATCTCACCTGATGATCGTTGATATGTCTGCCGGGCACTGCAGCTCCCCTTCCGGGGCAAAAGCGTAACCCAACAGATCACGATCACCATCGCGCCCCTCCCACAAAGAGAGACGCTTGCGGCGTGTGTCTATCGCTCCTCGGGGCTACGCCCCTCGTCTCGACAGACACACGCCGCCTTTTTCATCTAGATTGTCGCGCAGCATGCGCCAGCTGTTCGAGGCGACGGTGGCGCGCTGCATTGCCGAGGGGCTGGTTGGC
>NZ_LJHP01000044.1:0-9407 GCF_001295965.1 Blastomonas sp. AAP25 | reverse complement strand
GGGGGGGGCCCTGAAACGGCATTGGTACTAGGACCACCCCGGCTTCGGCTGCGCCTCAGCCACCCCTCCCGCGAGCGGGAGTGGAAAAAGAAAACAACAATCAAGGAGACCCCCCATGGACATCACCCAGATCATGTACCGACCCGGCCTGATGCAGGGCGAGCGCATCCTGGTGACCGGCGGAGGCACCGGGCTGGGCAAGGTGATGGCCGAGGCGTTCGCATATCTCGGTGCCGAGGTGCACATCTGCGGGCGGCGCGGCGCGGTGCTCGAAGCCACCGCCGACGAACTGATGACCCGGCACGGCGGCACAATCGGAGCGCATGCCTGCGACATCCGCAAGCCCGATGCAATCGATGCGATGGTCGAGCAGATCTGGACGCAGCACGGGCCGCTCACCGGTCTGGTCAACAACGCGGCGGGCAACTTCATCAGCCGCACCGAAGACCTCAGCGTCAACGGCTTCAATGCGATCTCGGACATCGTGTTTCGCGGCACTTTCTACATGACGCACAACATCGGCAAGCGGATGATCGCCGAGCAGATTCATGGCAATTTCCTCGCCATTCTCACCACCTGGGTATGGAACGGCGGGCCGTTCACCGTGCCCTCGGCGATGTCCAAGGCCGGGATCAACGTGATGACGCAAAGCCTGGCCACCGAATGGGGCCGCTATGGCCTCAGGTTCAATGCGATTGCGCCGGGCACCTTCCCCACCAAGGGCATGACCGAGCGGCTATCGCCCGGCAATGCGCAAGGGATGCAGGGCCGCAACGCCGACCGGTCCAACCCGATGGGCCGGGTCGGCGCAATGCACGAGCTGGCCAATCTGGCCGTGCTGCTGATGGCGCGCGGCGCGGACTATATCAACGGCCAGACCATCGCCATCGACGGCGCGGGCTATCAGGCCAATTCAGGCAATTTCTACCAGGGCCTGTCGCGGATGGACGATGCGCAATGGGCCGACATGGCGTCGCAGATTCGCGGCGCGAACGACAAGGACAAGGCCGCGCGGACCACCGATTGACCGCGTGGTGGCACAATATGTCACACTCCGCGCCAAAAGCCGCATGAATGCCAACATTCCGTAGCGTTGTACCCCAGTCTGACATACTCTTCGGGGCGGAGAGCAGGATCGAATCAAAGGCAAGACCATGATCGAGACACCACGTCATTTCACCGAGAAAGCCGAGGGCCGCAACAACCCGGTCAACACGCTGGCACAGCGCGTCACCATCCGCCGGGTCGAAGACATTCACGATGCCGCGGTCGCGCTGCACGAGATGTCGCAGACACGGGGGTTCAGGGTCGCCGCCTGCGACGACATCTCGTCCAAGGAACCGATGATCGATGCCGATGGCGCGATCATCAACGGAGAAATCTTCGGCTGGATGGCCGATGGCGAACGCTGGTGGGAGGATACAAGGCTGGCGCTCAACTCGCCGCTGCCGCGCGCCTGCCGCTACGAGAGCGAGCCGTTCTGGTGCAACGAGCACGGCATGTTCGGGCGCTGGCGCAACGAATATCTCGAAGAGATGGACCTTACCGATTTCCGCAAGCGATCGTTGTGCCATGCCGCGATCATGGTGCCGATCCACCTGCCCTTCGGCCAGATCGGATCGGTCAGCTTCACCCCGCTCGACAAGGACCTCACCGACCTTTCCGAGCCGTTCGAGAAGCACGCCGACCTGATGGCGGCAATGACGCGGCGGTTCATCGCGGGCTATGTCATGGTCATGCGCACCAAGCGGCGGATCCCTGCGGACTGCATGCTGTCCAAGCGCGAGGTCGAATGCCTGCGCTGGGCGGCGATCGGCAAGACCGACAAGGAGATCAGCATGATCCTCGACCGCAGCCACGCCACCATCCGCTACCACATCCACCGCGCGGGCGAAAAACTCGACGCGGTCAACCGCAGCCAGACGATCTTCAAGGCCGGGCAACTGGGGTATCTGGGCGCGAGCGATTGAGAAACGCAGCTCTCTCCCCTGAAGGGGAGAGAGCTAGGGATCACCCCAGCACCCGCACCGGCTCCGTCCCGTCCCAGCCCTTCGCCGCCTCTGCGATCATCGCAAAGAACCCCTCGCTTCCACTCGCTGGCTGCAATATCTCGACAATAGCCCCCGCATTGGGCCGGGTCGATGCCGGGCCGCAATCGGCATAGATCACCGCGCCGTCCGCCCCCACCTTGCCCTCGACCAGCACCAGCCCGCCGCCCGCCTCGACTGCCGCGCGGGCGCCTGCGATGTCGTCGGTCAGCAGGCAGACATGATGCATCGCCCCGCCTGTTGGCAGATAGTCGCCGCGGTAGATCGAGGGCGCATCATTGTCCTGCCGGATCAGCTCGATCTGGACATCGCCCCATTGCGCCAGCGCGATGGTGAAGCGGCAGTCCGACGGCGCACCCATGAACCGCCCATCCTCGAGCACGATGTTCTCCATCACGAAGAACGGGCCGACCCCCATCGTTTGAGTCCAGTGCTTGAGCGCGGCGTCGAAATCAGGCGGCACGAACGCGATCTGCATCGGCTTGCCGATGGCGGAGATGGATGGATGGCTCATGGCGGCGCTGTCTCCACTGACTAAACCAATAGTGTCTTTGCCCTGCCCCTTTCTGGCATGGTGCCCGCAATTGCCATTGTCCAATTTGGGAGGGCCTTGCATGGCCGAGCGCGATCCGTCCGACAGCCTGACGCCCGACTGGGCGGCGTCGCGCAAGCTGCGTGCGCGCGAAATCCGCCGCAGGATCGTCGCCAATGTAGCGAACAAGACCACCGACATGGCAGACGGTCCACTGCCGTTGCACAAGTCCGTCTATATCGATGAAGCCCGCTTCCAGGCCGAGCGCGAGCACCTGTTCCTGGGGCAGCCCTTGGTCGCGGGGCTGACCGGCGACATCCCCGAGCCCGGCGATTATCTGGTGTTCGACGCTGCAGGCCCTTCGATCCTGGTGATTCGCGGCAAGGACACTGTCGTCCGCGCTTTCCGCAACCTGTGCACGCACCGGGGCGCGAAGCTGGTCGAGCAGGCCGAACCGTTCACCGGCAAGGCGAGCCGCATCTCCTGCCCGTTCCACGCCTGGACCTTCGACAACCTGGGCAAGCTCGTCGGCCAGCCGGGCAAGGCGGGTTTTGCCGATTGCGACATCGGCGCGCGCGACCTGCTCGAACTGCCCTGCACCGAGCATCTGGGGCTGATCTTTGTGCGCGCATCCGAGGGCGAACCGATCGATGCCGCGGCGCATCTGGGCGATTTCGCTGACCAGCTCGCGCTGATCGAATTGCACCGCGCGGTGCCGGTGAAGAAGGGCATCTTGCGCGCTGAGTCCAACTGGAAGTTCGCGCTCGACACTTATGGCGAGGGCTATCACTTCGCCGCCTTGCACGCCTCGACCATCGGCCAGACGCACTACAACGACATCTCGGTGCTCGAACGCTTTGGCCGCCACCACCGCATCAGCTTCCCCGACAAGACGGTGGGCGATCTGGTCGGAAGAGACGAGGCCGAATGGCCCGACACCGAATATGGCGGGGTGCATTACCTGTTCCCCAACACCGTGATCTTCTTCGGCGCGGTGACCCCGGGGGTGTATTTCACCCAGGTGTTCCGGCTGTTCCCCGATGGCGTCGGCAAGACCCGTTGCCAGTTCGGCGTCTATGCGCCGTTCGGGATCATCGACGAAGCGTATCGCGGCGTGTGCGAGATGGCGTACGATGCCACCGCCGAAGTCGTGCAGACCGAGGACTATCGTGTCGCCAGCCACGGTTATGCGAACCTGAAGACCGCGCCTGAAGATTTCCACGTCGTGCTGGGCGCCAACGAGAGCGCACCGCAGGCGGTCCACCAGCATATCGCCGAGGCCATCGGGATGCCGATTTAGGCTTCCCTGACGCGCGAAAAGAACAGAACGAACGAGGAGAGTACCCTATGGAAGATGCGAGCCGGACCTATCCTGCCGACCGCTGCCCGGCGATCACGGTCGACGAGATCCTCGACCTTGACAGCCGCACGGTGCCTGATGAGGTCCGCGGCGACAGCTGGCGCGATCTCGGCACCGAGCCGGTCACCGCCGAGCGCTATACCAGCGCCGCGTTCTTCGAGGCCGAAAAGAAGCACATGTGGCCCAATGTCTGGCAGATGGCGGCGCGCGAGGACGAGCTGCTGCAACCGGGCGACTATGTCGTCTACAACAATGTCGGCCGGTCCTATCTGGTGATGCGGCAGGACGATGGATCGGTGAAGGCGTTCCACAATGTCTGCCTGCACCGGGGCCGCAAGTTGCGCACCGAGAGCGGCTCGGCCGACGACCTCACCTGCCCGTTCCACGGCTTTGCCTGGAAGACCGACGGCGCGATCAAGCACATCCCGTGCGAATGGGATTTCCAGCACCTGAAAGAACGCGACATGAGCCTGCCCGAGCTGCGGGTCGAGCGCTGGCAGGGCTTTATCTACGTCACCGAAAGCAGCACGCAGGTGAGCCTTCGCGACTATATGGGCGCAGAAGTCTACGACCGGTTCGGCCGCTGGCGTCTCGACGAATGCTATACCGCTTTGTGGATCGGCAAGGTCATCAACGCCAACTGGAAGGCGGTGTCCGAAGCCTTTATGGAAGCATGGCACTCGATCGTCACCCACCCGCAGATCCTGCCCTATACCGGCGATGCCAACACCCGCTATTCGATGTGGGGCGATCATGCGAACCTCGCGCTGACCCCGTTCGGCCTGCCCAGCCCGCATCTGGCGGCGGACAACTTGAGCGAAGACGACATCATCGCAGCGTTCAGCCGCACCTCGGGCCGCTCGGCCTCGCTCGAAGGCCGCAAGCTTGCCGAGGGAGAGACCGCGCGCACCGCAATGGCCGAGACCAACCGCGCCAACTATCTCGATGCCCTGGGCTATGACAGTTCGGACATTTCGGACAGCGAGATGCTCGATGCGTTCACCTACAACATCTTCCCCAACCTCTCGCCCTGGGGCGGGTTCGTGCCCAACATCGTCTATCGCTGGCGCCCCTGGCCCGACCAGAACGCGACGTTGATGGAGGTGCGGCTGCTGGGCCGCAAGCCCAAGGACGGCGCGATGCCCGAAGCTGCCGAAATGCGCTTTCTTGGACCGGATCAGCCCTGGGCAACGGTCACCGAATGGGGCGCGCTGGGCGAGGTCTTCGACCAGGATATGGAGAACCTGCCTTATGTGCAGGAGGGCCTGATCGCCTCGGCGAACAACCGCGTCGAACTAGGCCGCTACCAGGAAGGCCGCATCCGCCAGTTCCACCAGACGATGGACAAGTATCTGAATGGACAGCTGCCGTGAGCGGCTTTCGGGGGGCAAGCGAAGATCAGCTCGCGATCCGCGCGCTGATCGACAGCTACACCGACGCGGTGTTCCGCCGTGACCCGCAGGACTGGGGCGCGACCTGGACTGAGGATGCGTTGTGGAACCTCGCGGGCACCGAGGTCCGCGGGCGCGACGCGATCGTCGGTCTGTGGACGCAGGCGATGGCGGGCTTTCCGTTCGTGGCGTTCTTTGCGCAGATCGGCCACATCGCCATCGATGGCGACCGCGCGACGGGCCGGGTCTACACCCATGAATATCTCGAACTCGCCGATGGATCGGTCAGCCGCCCGATCGGCCAGTACCTCGATGTCTATACCCGCACCGCCGATGGCTGGCGCTTTGCCGAGCGGCATTTCAGCATCCTCAAGGAGACACAGGCCAAATGAGTATTGTCATTGCAGGCGAGGTCGATTTTCCGATCGGGAACCGCGACACCGCGCTCGCTGGCGCGCGCGACCTGATCGCGATGGCGCTCGCCGAGCCCGGCTGCCGTCATTACGCCTGGACCGCCGATCCGCACGATCCGGGCCGGGTGCATGTGTTCGAGGAGTGGGACAGCGCCGACGAGTTGCAGTTCCATCTCGAAGGCCCCGCCTATCAGGGGATGCTGCTGCACCTTTCGCAGTTCACGATCCTGAACGCCGATACCCGCAAGTACCGCTTCGATCTGAAAGAGCCGGTATACGGACCCGATGGCGTCGCCACCGCGCGCTTTGTGAACGAGGCCGCAGCATGACCGACCTGACCGGCAAGACTGCGATCGTCATCGGTGCGGCGGGCGAGCACAATATGGGCCAGGTGATCGCACGGCTGCTTGCCGGCGCGGGGGCGAAGGTCATCGTGTCGGGGCGCAAGCGCGAACCGATCGAAGCTTTGGCAGCCGAGATCGGCGGCGAGGCGGTGACCTGCGACCTCACCAGCCGGGCAGACGTCGACGCGCTGTTCGATGGCGCCGCCGCGCGGCACGGCACCGTCGATATCGCGATCAACGCCACCGGCTGGGGGCTGATGAAGTCCTGGGCCGATGTGACCGATGACGATCTCGCGCAAATGGTCGCGCTGCAGTTCACCGGCGTCCACCACATGCTGAACGCGTGCCTGCGCACGATGACGAACGGCGGATCGGTCATCCAGATCTCGTCTGCCACCACGCAATGCCTGATTTACGACCACGCCGCCTATATCGGCACCAAGGCGGGGTCCGAGGCGCTGATCCGCTGCTTTGCCAACCAGTATGGCCCAAACGGCATCCGCGCCAATGTCGTCTCGCCGGGGCTGACCGCCACGCCGATGGCGGCAAGCGCGGTAGCGACCCCGGGGCTGGAGGCAGCGTTCGCTAAGGAATATCCGCTGGGCCGGATCGGCACCGCGGACGATATCGCGCACACCGTGCTGTGGCTGTGCGACGATCGCACCTTCGTGACCGGGCAGAATATTCACGCCAATGGCGGGCTGACGCTGCGGCGCAATCCGCGCCCCGAAGAGATCGGTGCCTCGGTGGGGGCCGCGATGGCCGCGCTGAACCCGCAATGACCGCATGAGCGGCCATCTGCTCTCGCTGGCATCGGGCGTTCTGCCTGAATTCTCGCCCGAGCAGACTGCGGCTGCAGCCATTGCCGCGGGATGGCCTGCGGTCGGTATCTGGGTCGAGCCATCGACCTGGACGGCGGCGACCGCCGCAGAGGTTCGCGCCCGCACCCGGGACGCGGGGACCGTGGTGCTCGATGTCGAGGTCGTCTGGCTGAAGCCCGGCGCGGACGATCCCGATCATCTGCGAATCATCGATGCCGGTGCCACGATCGACGCGCGCAACGTGCTGGTGGTCAGCTCCGACCCCGACCCGCAGTCCAGCGCCGACAAGCTGCGGCGGCTGTGCGAACACGCCGCCGATCGGGCGATGCGGGTATGCCTGGAGTTTGCCGCCTTTACCGAGATCGCCTCGCTCGCCGCCGCGCTCGATGTCATCAGCCGCACCAACCATCCCGCTGCCGGGTTGTTGATCGATCCTCTGCATTTCGCGCGCACCGGGGCGACTCCGGCCATGTTGCAGGGCGTCGATCCGCGCCTGCTGCCCTATGCGCAGTTCTGCGATGCCGCAGCTTTGGGGCCATTGCCGCAGGATGTGCCCGCCATCATCGAGGAAGCGCTCGACCTGCGGCTCGACATTGCCACCGGAGGCCTGCCGCTGCGCGCATTGATCGATGCACTGCCATCGGCAATTCCGCTCAGCATCGAGCTGCGGTCCAGGGCGCTCAGGGACGGTTTTGCCGATCCGGCAGAGCGCGCAGCCGCGCTGCTGGCCGCAACCCGTAGCGGCATGGCGGTGCTGCAACGCTGACCCGGGCGCAGCGGTCGCAACTTTTGGCTTAAAATCTGCGCATCTGCTGGATCATCGGCCACGTAACGTTATAGTGCTGCACAATCTGCCCGCGCATTCGGGTCGCAACCAGGGGCCAATTATCACGTGAAGAAAGCTGCTGTCATCGGGTCGGGATTCGGCGGGCTGGCGCTCGCCATCCGCCTGCAATCTGCCGGAATTGCCACCACCGTTATCGAAGGCCGCGACAAGCCGGGCGGCCGCGCCTATTTCTGGGAAAAGGACGGCTTCACCTTCGATGCCGGTCCCACCGTGATCACCGATCCGCCGTGCCTCGAGGAGCTGTGGGCGCTTTCGGGCCACCACATCAGCGAAGATGTCGAGCTGATGCCGGTGATGCCGTTCTATCGGCTCAACTGGCCCGACGGCACCAATTTCGATTATTCGAACGACGAGGCGAGCCTGCGCGCCGAGATCGAGAAGCTCAACCCCGCCGATGTCGCGGGTTACGAGAAGTTCCTGACCTACAGTGCCGGCGTGCACGACGAGGGCTATCTCAAGCTCGGCCACAAGGCGTTTCTCGACTTTGCCAGCATGATCAAGGCGGCGCCCGCGCTGATGAAGTATCAGGCCTGGCGCTCGGTCTATTCGATCGTGTCATCGTTCGTGAAGAACGAGAAACTGCGCGAGGCCTTGAGCTTCCACACACTGCTGGTCGGCGGCAACCCGATGAAGACCAGCTCGATCTACGCCCTGATCCACAAGCTGGAAAAGGACGGCGGGGTGTGGTTCGCCAAGGGCGGTACCAACCGGCTGATCGCGGGCATGGTCACGCATTTTGAACGGATAGGCGGCACGGTGCGCCTCAATGACCCGGTCACCGAGATCGAGACGATGGGCGACAAGGTCACCGGCGTGGTGACCAAGAGCGGCTGGCGTGACAGCTTCGATGCGGTCGCCAGCAACGCAGACATCGTGCACAGCTATCGCGACCTGCTGGGCAAATCGGGCCGCGGCAAGCGCGCGGCGGCGAGCCTCAAGAAGAAGAAGTTCTCGCCCTCCTTGTTCGTCGCGCATTTCGGCATCAAGGGTGACTGGCCCGGAATTCCGCACCACATGATCCTGTTCGGTCCGCGCTACAAGGGCCTGCTCGACGATATCTATGACCATGGCGTGCTGTCCAAGGACTTCTCCTTGTACCTGCACCACCCGACCGTCACCGATCCCAGCATGGCGCCTCCGGGGCACAGCACCTTCTATGTGCTCTCCCCCGTGCCGCATCAGGGCAAATTGCCGATCGACTGGAAGGAAATGGGTCCGATCTACGAAAAGCGGATCCTCGACGAGATCGGCCACCGGCTGATCCCCGACATTCACGAGCGGATCGTCACCAGCTTCCATTACACGCCGCAGGATTTCAGCAACGATCTCAACGCGCATCTGGGAAGCGCGTTCAGCCTCGAGCCGCTGCTGACGCAAAGCGCGTACTTCCGCACGCACAACCGCGACGATGCCATCCCGAACATGTACTTCGTGGGCGCAGGCACGCATCCGGGCGCGGGCATCCCCGGCGTGGTCGGCAGCGCCAAGGCGACGGCTGCATTGATGCTGGAAGATATGCTCTGAAACTCAAATCCTCCTCGAGCTTGTCTCGGGGAGGGGGACCGCCGACCAGAGGTCGGTGGTGGAGGGGAGGCGGTGTTGCGCTTCGCCTCCAATGATGCACTATCCCGCTTCCCCCCCCCCCCCCCCC
>NZ_LJHP01000043.1:0-2643 GCF_001295965.1 Blastomonas sp. AAP25 | reverse complement strand
TGCGCCAGCTGTTCGAGGCGACGGTGGCGCGCTGCATTGCCGAGGGGCTGGTTGGCGGCGAAGGGTTCGCAGTCGATGGCAGCCTCGTGCGCGCCGATGTGAGCCGCCAGCATGCAGTCGATAGCGCGGACGCCTTGCCTGACGCAGCCACCAGCCATGCCGTTCGCGAGTATAGCGCCGCATGATCGATCGGACGCAGGAGCGCTTCGGTCTGTGGCCCAAGCGGCTCGCGGGCGATGCAGGATACGGCGATGCAAAGAACCTGTCCTGGCTGGTCGAGGAGCGCGGCATCGAGCCGCACATCCCTGTGGTCGATCATTCTGGCCGCCGCGACGATACCTTCGAGCGTTCTGCCTTCACCTTCGACCACGAAGACGACAGCTATATCTGCCCTGCCGGTAAGCGGCTGCGCCAGAGGCAGAAGATCTATCGCGAGGAGCGGCCGTTCGTCGATGAGAACGGCTTGCTGCGCTACCGCGCCAGCAAGCTCGACTGTGATGCCTGCGCTCTCAAGCCACGCTGTTGCCCGGCCCAACCGGCGCGCATGATCCTGCGCTCAGTCCACGAGGGCGCCCGCGATCTGGCGCGCGACATCGCCACGACCAACGCTTATCTGGTCTCCCGTCGGCAGCGAAAGAAGGTGGAAATGCTGTTCGCGCACCTCAAACGCATCCTGAGGATGGACCGCCTGCGCCTGCGAGGTCCAAACGGCGCAAGAGATGAGTTCCTCCTCGCTGCCACCGCCCAAAACCTCCGCAAGATGGCCAAGATGATCCCGATGTCGGCCACTCCGGTCCCCGCATAACCGGGAGCGAGGCCTCCAAACCGAGCCTCAGCTGGCCCTAGGCTCGATCTCGGCGGCAGGTTTTTCAACACAATCGACCCAGACCCCGTCGTTCGCGACGGGCTGATTGAACGTCTGGTTCCGCCAGAAGCCGCCATAAGGATTTCGGATTGTGCGTGAGCCTCACCACGGAAAATTGTGAGGAGCTACCAACCTCGAAGCCAGAAATGGAACGTCCACCGCAGCGTCCGTCATCAGAGCCGGGTGCAAGTCGGCAGAGTGTTTCGCAGCACGGCAGCAGAATTGTCGAGTGAGGCCTCGCCTTCCAAGCGGCCGTTGAGACGGAGCATCACTGTCCCACTTTGCTGCATCAAAAGCGGAACGAGCTCTGTGCCAGATAATCCGCCAATCCACTGCGTCCCGCCCGAATTGGCGCGCTGGACGGGAATGTTGACCAGGCGGCCGGAAAAATTCCAGGTCATTGTCATTGTGGCTGCAGGAGCGGGCTTGTTGAGCAGCATCGCCATGAACGGCTTGCCGCCTTCGCAATAGAGGCTGAGCGCCTCGATGTTGGGCGAGGCGGCAGCGCTGACATAGGCAATGGGAGCGCGCCCCGGCACAGGCACGACTTCCCACGGGGTGCCAGGCAAGGGGACCGTGGTTTCGGGTGGACTATCGGCCAACATCTTCTTGATCTCCGGTGCCACGGGCAACCGTGTCCCGCTGGCCGGAGGATAGACGGTCAGCTTGCCTCGCTCCCAAAGCCCCACCTGCACTTCCCGGCGGGTGGGATCCATCATGAGATAGGCTTGCTCGACGCCCCCCTGATGCGGGGCGTTGCCGGTGAGATAGAAATAGCGTCCCGCGCGCTGAAGTGGCGAGACAGCCGACAGGTTTGTCCGAAATGCAGCCATTTTTGGCCCGAGCAGTGTCTTCAGGGCGGCCGCCACGGCGCCTTTGTCGAAGATGTCTATGTTATCCTTCGAATACTCTCCCGGGTATTTCCCAACGAGTCCGGCGAGGTTGTTCCATTCTGCCGGAATGCCTTGAACCGCGACTGACGCGTCTGGCCGCGGTAGTGGGGGCGTGCCGGCGAGGGCGCTGCCCTTGCACAGGGTGAAAAGGCCGCCGTTGGTGAAAGCGGCATGGAACGGATCGGGGCGTCCGCCCGGCGGAAGATCGGCATCGAAGCGGATGACGCCAGGCTTCTCGTCATCGTTCACAAACATGATCACCCGCCCATAGTCGTTGTTGCTGACCGGGAAGGGGAAGAAGACAACCGTCATGCCGTCGTAGCTCGCGCCCAGAAAGGTGAGCGCATACTCTACCCTCTGCGGCCTCACCTCGCGGCCGTTGGCGCGAAACAGCATGCCATTCTGGTCGATGACGACCCGTGGTTCCTTCGAGCAGTCTCCGCCTGGCGCATAGCTGCCGAAGATGTGATCGACTCCTTGGCCCTTGAAATCGGACAAAGGGAGCGCATGGCCGTTCGCCGAAGCGAATGCCGAAAGGCCGGCGCCTGCCAATGCCAAAGCAAATCGGCGAGCTTGTGTCACCTGAAGGTATTGCCTTCGCATAACCACTCCCTCTGAGCCGGTAGATACGCGCTCAATCGCTGGTCGACTTCGAAGCAAATCGATTTGCGGCAGCACAAGTTAACCTGCATCTGCCTCAAAGGCAAAAGCTCTAAGCCTGTATGTCGTAAGCCGCGCGTGTCCCGCTCTAGGTATGACCTGTAGGCAAAGAACATTAGCGAGGATAGAGATCGTTTTTGGTTCCGCTTCAGCCGCCTGCATGCGGGCACAAGGGAACGCATGCGAAATAGCTGCCATCCACCCCAAGCAGTCCATGTCGGCTCC
>NZ_LJHP01000042.1:0-7728 GCF_001295965.1 Blastomonas sp. AAP25 | reverse complement strand
GCAGTCGATGGCAGCCTCGTGCGCGCCGATGTGAGCCGCCAGCATGCAGTCGATAGTGCGGACGCCTTGCCTGACGCAGCCACCAGCCATGCCGTTCGCGAGTATCTGACCGTGCTCGATGATGCTGCCTTTGGCGGAGCGACCCCGGTGCCGCCCAAGCAGTTGGCGGTGGCCGATCCGGCGGCGCGCTGGACAGCAGCAAGCCGCGAGCGTGCCTTCTTCGCCTATGCCACCAACTTCCTAGGCCGTGTTGACAAAAGACTTCAGCCAAAGACGGGCTGCGGCGAGGTTGAGGACGCTCTCGAAGGATAGGACGGATTTGTCGTAGCGGGTGGCGATACGGCGCTGTTGCTTGAGCTTGCCGAACATGCGCTCGACGCGGTTGCGGTCACGGTAGCGGCGATAGTCGGGATGCTCTGGCACCTTGCGGTTCGATCGGGGTGGGATGATCGGCAAGATACCCCGGATCAGCAGGCTCTCCCGGAAGCGATCACCGTCGTAGCCTTTGTCCGCTAGAAGCGCCTTGGGTACGGCGACCGCGATCTCCATCAGCGGCTCAGCTGCGGTGTAATCGGAAGCCTCCCCGCCGGTCAGGGTGAAGCCGAGAGGCAGTGCCTGATTGTCACAACGGGCGTGGATTTTGCTCGTAAAGCCGCCGCGTGATCGACCAAGAGCGTTCGCACAAGCCCCCCTTTTCCGCCCGCTGCCGAGGCGTGGCCGCGAACGCTGGTGCTATCGATCATATGCTGCCAGTCGTCGGTCAGACCAAGATCGACCAGCGTTTGCAGGAGCGCATCCCATACGCCTTGTTCGGCCCAACGCCGGAACCTGACATAGACCGAGTTCCACTTTCCGTATCGCTCGTGCATGTCGCGCCAGGGGCAACCGACCCGCAGCACGTGGAGCATGCCATTAAGGAAGCGACGATTATCGCCCGCAGGTCGCGCCCAGCGACTCCGCTCAGGCGGCAGCAGCGGCCCAACCAGTTCCCACTCTGCATCCGACAAGTCTCCGCGACCCATGACTGCTCCTCAAAAAGCAGTCTGATGATGTGGACGCCCCCGCACTGACCGGCAGTTGCTATACTTCCGGCGGTCAACTGAGAGAGGAGCGTTTGCAATGACGATCATGACGATTGGGCTCGATTTAGCGAAGAGCGTGTTCCAGGCACACGGCATTGATGAGAATGGTGCCACGGTGCTCGTAAAGAAGCTGCACCGCAAGCACATGCTGCCGTTCTTTTCGAAGCTTCCACCTTGCTTAATCGGGGTGGAGGCCTGCGGAACGGCCCACTACTGGGCGCGCACGCTCACCGCGATGGGGCACGAGGTTCGCCTTATCCCGCCGGCTTACGTGAAGGTCTATGTCAAGCGGGGCAAGAGTGACGCGCTCGATGCTGAAGCGATCTGCGAAGCCGTGCAGCGACCGACGATGCGTTTTGTGCCAGTCAAATCTGTTGAGCAGCAGGGCATTCTCATGACCCATCGCGCTCGATCCCTGCTCGTGCGACAGCGGACCATGCTTGCCAATGCTCTGCGTGCGCAGCTGGCTGAGCTCGGGTTCGTCGCCAACCCCGGTATCGCCCACCTCGCCAAGTTGGCCGAGCGAGTGATGGCCGACAAGGATGCCCTGCCATCCTATGCCAGCGCTGCTCTCGAGATATTGATCCGCCAGATCATGGCTGTTTCTGCCGAGATTGCCGAACTTGATCAGCAACTCGTCGTTTGGCACGCCAAGAGCGAAGCCAGTCGCAGGCTTGCCGCGGTCCCCGGCCTCGGGATCATCACGGCGACGGCGATTGCTGCGACGGTCACGGATGCCGAGCAGTTCTCCTCGGGTCGACAGTTCGCGGCCTAGCTCGGCCTGACGCCGCAGCAACATTCGACCGGCGGCAAAACCAGACTTGGCGGCATTTCAAAACAGGGAGATCGCTACCTGCGCAGATTACTCGTCGTCGGAGCGACTGCCGTCATGCGGCATGTCAAAGACAAGCCAACGCCCATGGCCGACTGGATCAGGAAGCTCAGCGAGAAAAAGCCCTTCCGTGTCGTCTCGGTCGCGCTCGCCAACAAGCTCGCCCGGATCGCCTGGGTCGTGCTTACCCGGAAGGAAGCCTATCACCCCTATGCGCATCTGACCTCACAAACCCAGGTCGACCGAAATGGTAGTGGCAGTCGATGATGAGTAACGATCAAGCCAATGGTAAGGCCAACCCGTCTGATTCAATACGCTTCAAACGCGCGCCGGTCTGTTTAGGGACCTCACCGGCGGATTTCCATCAGGGCCAGCGGTAATCAAAATCCCGCACAAACAGGCCGGACATATGAAAGCAACCGATCAAAACCCGTCCCGACAAAATGCCCTTGCCAAGGGGGCGTCCACATATGAATCAGAACATGGGGCGTTTGGGAATCCCTTTTGTCAACACGGCCTAGGCTTTGCGGCAACGCGGACGTAATCGCGCTTCATGGTGCGCACGGACGCCTCGGCCATGCCGTTTGATTGCGGGCTTTCGATGGGCGTCGTGCGCGGCCGGAGGTTGATCTCGCGTGCGGAGCGACGGGTCTCCCTGGCGGTGTAGCAGCTACCGTTATCCGTCAGCCATTCGATGATTGTAGGCAGCTGGTTCACGCAGCCGAAGCGCTGCTCGACGGTGGCGATCATGAGATCGCGCACGTCCTGGGCGGAGATGGATGTGATCGCTGCCGACCGGGAGGGATGCTTGCCCTCCTGGTCCAGCACAAGGCGGACCGCCCGATCACGCACCTCAGGTGAAAACTTGTTCGTCGTCTTCCTCATTTGTAGATCCTTCCTCTCAAGAGTTAGGGCCTCCGGCAAGCCAGGGCGGTTCACATGGCCTCAGCAACCGCATGGGTGTCATCTCTTCAGTCCAGCTCTTCGCCCGCTGCATCGCAAGAGCATGAAATCTATAGCGATAGCTCTGAGTCAAGTTCTGAGGAACAAGAGCGCGTCGTGAGATTATGCGGTCCTTTGCAGCAATCTGGCAACCGCTGTATCAAACCGTTCAACATCTTCAGCCGCACGCGCGATAAGCTGTGCGCCTTCCATTTGCGCCAGACAGGCATGAGCTTCTGCGGCACAATCTGTGACATCTGCGATGGTTTCGTCGGCCTTGCCAGCCGCAAACACGTCTCGGAGCCAGACCGCAATTGTGCGATGGAACCCATCCAGCCTTGCCAGCACGTCCGGGCTAAGGCCGTCACGTCCAGTGCAGAAGGCAACGCACAAGCAGAGCTTTCTGCCACCATCGAGCGCATCCCGGCACGCCGAAACATAGGCCTTCAGACGCGCTCCGCCTGTGGGATGCGTTTCGCTGATCTGGTCCAGCTTCAGGAAGAAGTTATCGGAATACCGGGCGATCAACGCCAACGCCAAATCCGCCTTTGTGGGGAAGTGATGGTGGATGCTCGCCTTGCGAATGCCGACATCTGCGGCCAGATCGGCGTAGCTGAACCCGTCATAGCCCCGCGCGCGAATGGCTTGTTCGGCGCTGTCGAGTAAGGCGGCCTTTGTGTCCATGCCTACCATTTAGTAGGTTCGGCATCGCAATCAAGCAGGGCTTGCCGATTCGTCTACCTAGTAGTAGGTAGACGAATCGGTAGCCACTCGGGGCTGCCCTGATTGCGGAGACCGCCATGTATTTTCACGTTATGCTCGGAGCCAATGATCTTGGCGCTTCCACCCGGTTTTACGACGCCACTTTTGCCGTGCTCGGCGTGAGCGCGAAGGGGCAGTTCCGCGATAACCCCCCGGCCTTCATGTATGGCAAGCCCGAAACGGGTCTGTTCCTGCTGACCAAACCGCAGGACGGCAAGGACGCCTGCCACGCCAATGGCGGCACGGTCATGTTCAAGGCCGGATCGAAGGCGATGGCCGATGCATGGTATGAAGCCGGTCTAGCTAATGGCGGCAGTGATGTCAGCGGGCCGCCCGCTCCGGGCGCATTGCCCGGCACCGTCATGGGCTATCTGCGCGATCCGACCGGCAACAAGGTTGCCGTCGTCGCATTCGTGTGATGCACAGATCCGGCACAACATTGTGGAACGAGGGCGATGATGGACCTGAACACCGATTTTTCGCAGCGCGTGCTGATTCACGCAGATGCGGTGCCGTGGGTGCCGTCTCCGATTGCCGGCGTTGATCGCCGGATGCTGGACCGGATCGGCGGGGAGGTGGCGCGCGCCACCTCCATCGTCCGCTACGCACCGGGCAGCCTGTTTCCGCCGCACACCCATGGTGGCGGAGAAGAGTTCATCGTTCTGGATGGCGTCTTTCAGGATGAGCATGGCGACTATCCAGCTGGCAGTTACGTCCGCAATCCGCCGACATCCCGGCATCAGCCAGCCTCGAAAACCGGCTGCACCATATTTGTCAAATTATGGCAGTTCGATCCAGATGATCGGACCGCCGTGAACATCAACATGCGCAAACAAGCCCTCGTTTTTGCTCCTGGGCGGCCCGGTGTTGCTATCGTCCCGCTGTTCCGCGATCGGCGCGAAACAGTGCAATGGGAGAAGTGGGAACCGGGAGCAGAGATTTCATTGAACGTACCGGGCGGCGCGGAACTGCTGGTGCTCGGCGGTTCCTGCAAGGAATCCGGCAACCTGATGAACGAGTTCAGCTGGCTGCGTATCCCTGTAGGTGGGCGGATTGAGGCCGTTGCAGGCGAGCGGGGCGCACAGGTATGGATAAAGACAGGCGGGCTCCGCTTTGTGCCCCCCAGCTCTGACGGCTGCGAAAGGAAGTGAGTCTTCTGACCTTTTTCAGAATGTTTTGATTCTTTGAGTCGGGTTGCATAAAACGCATGCTTCGCTCATGGCGTCGACAATATTACGTGATCACCGCAAAACAAAAAGCTAAATTTCGGCTAGCACTTATATTTAAATTCTTGTCAACCACGCCTTTAGACTTGAAACCTGCACAAATAAGGTGGTGCTTACACAGCGAACCTTAGATCGTTGACAGCACACCTTTAACTACTATTTTCTGTTAATCCTATTTGACAAACAACCAACGTGTTTGGTTTTTAATCGAATTACACGTCCAAGGCGCTTAATGCCCATTACGTTGTCAGCTGCCGATAGATGCGGTAGATGCCTGTGCCGATGAGCATCGCCCAACCGCCTGTCAGCCTGCGCAGTAATAGGGTCCACTCCGCTATTCTGGATGCAGCGGTGCAGTTATACCAACGCGCATTGATCATGACCCATGAGCCCACCTGCGCAAGCCGATAGACATAATTCGCCATGGTTGATCGACGAGCTTGTTCCATGCGAAGCAGCAGTGGTCGACTATGTCGTCGTATGATTGGTAGATGCGGTTCGACAACCAGTTGTCGCGCATGAACTGCCACACATTCTCCACCGGATTGAGTTCTGGGCACCTGGGCGGCAGAGGCATGAGGGTGATATTGGAAGGTATGACCAGCGCGGCCGAGCCGTGCCATCCGGCCTGATCGAGCAGCAGCACCGCATGCGCACCTGGCGCGATGTGGAAGGCGATTTCCTCAAGGTGCATGCTCATCGCCTCGCTGTTGCATTTGGGCATGACGATGCCGGCGGCCTTTCCTTCAGCGGGGCAGATCGCACCAAACAGCCACGCAGAGGAGCGTCGTTGATCCTTGGGCGCTGACGGGCGGATGCCGCGTCTGGCCCAACGCCTGGTTAGTTTGGTCTGCTGGCCGATGCGCGCTTCGTCTTGCCACCAAAGCTCTACTGGCGTTCCTCTTGGGAGCCTTCGCCTGATCTGCGCCAGACGGGAGGCGAAGTTTTTTTAAAATCGACAATGTCGTCGGGCTTCTGCCCGTAATACCGTGGTCGCGCAGAGAGTTTGCGATATCCCATCGCGCGAAGCTCGCGCCCCAGGGTATGGCGGGTCACGGAAAGCGCGAACTCATCCCAGACCCACTGCGCCAGATCAGCTGGACACCCGCAAAAACCCTTCGCTTTGAGACCTCTCTTGTGATTCACTCCGGGCATTGGACGGAGAGTTTCGATGCACCCACGCAGCCTGTTTTCGCTGGCGGAGCACCTGGAGCGGCTGAGCAAAGACGGCGATCCGCTGGAGGTTTTGGCTGGCACGGTGGAGTTCGAGCGTTTCCGGCCACTTTTGACCCGCGGGCTGGGTTATAGCGACGGCGCCAAGGGCGGCCGGCCTCCCTTTGACCCGTTGGCGATGTTCAAGGTGCTGGCGGTTCAGGCGCAGCATAATCTATCGGATGCGCGAATGGAGTTCATGATCCGGGATCGGCTGAGCTGGATGCGCTTCTTCGGCTTCGATCTTAGAGGCACGATGCCCGACGAGAACACCATCCGCCACTATCGCAACCGGCTGACCGAGAGCGGCACGCTCGATGCGCTGATGCAGGCGTTCGAGCAGCAACTGCGCGAGGCAGGATATCTGGCGATGGGCGGTCAGATCGTCGATGCCACACTGGTGCCTGCGCCTAAGCAGCGCAACACCGAGGATGAGAAGGCTGCGATCAAGGCGGGCAAGTCAGCCCGGCAGATCTGGCGCGGGAAGCCGAACAAGGCGCACCAGAAGGATGTTGATGCACGCTGGACTGTGAAGATCGGCGGCAAAGTCCGCTATCGTCCCGACGGCACGCCGCTGCCGCAGATCACCACGCCCGTCTTCGGCTACAAGTCGCATATCAGCATCGATCGGCGCTTCGGGTTCATCCGCAAGGCTGCGGTGACCTCGGCAACCGACAGCGACGGGCGCCAAATGCGGCGGGTGATCGACACCGCCAACACCGCCGGCGATGTCTGGGCAGACAGCGCCTATCGCAGCAGCAAGAACGAAGCATGGCTCAAGGCCCACATGCTCAACAGCCGCATCCATCGCCGCAAGCCCAAGGGCAAGCCGATACCCGAGCAAATAGCGCGCGCAAACGCGGCAAAGTCAGCGATCCGCGCCCGCGTCGAGCATGTCTTTGCGCATCAGAAAAACCGCTATGGCCTCTTCATCCGCACCATCGGCATTGACCGTGCGCAGGCCAAGCTCACGCTTGCCAATCCGGCCTACAACTTCGACCGTCTGATCTTCCATCAGCGGTGTGCAACCACGGGATAGGTGCGCCTGAAATCCGCAGAAGGCGCTGAAAGGCTGACAAGAAGGCATCCCAGGGATACCCATCAGCTCGCTCAAATGCAGACGCTCGACCCATCCATCACAAAACCGGTCGGCGCGCTGCCAAAGTCGCGGTTATTGCGGGTGTCCAGCTAGCCGCCAGCGCACAACGCCATGGGAAGCAGGGATCGGCCCAGCCTCGACCTGCTCCGCCAGCCGGACGCGTTGCTCATCATTCAGGATCGAATCTCGTCCCGGTGCCTTGCGTGTTGCCAGGCCGTCAGGACCGCCCTCGTTGAACCGCAACACCCAGTCGCGCACGATTTGCAGGGTGACACCGGCAAACTTGGACGCATCACTCCGACTTCCGCCGTCAACGATCAACGCCAGCGCCAGTAGCCGGCGAACCTGATCCGGGTCACTGCATCGTCGGGCAAATACCCGCAAATCCTATGATGTGTAATCGGTCCGAACCCCAATCGTTGCCGCCATTGCAAGCTTCCATATGCCTGCCGCAACGAATCATAATTTCACCCGGTTGGGAATCCTTCGCGTGGGTCAGCCTCAGCGCGCCTTGGTATAAAATCCGCAGAAGCGGCGAAAGGAGGAACGATCGTCGAGCGCCTCGGCCAGCTT
>NZ_LJHP01000041.1:0-2590 GCF_001295965.1 Blastomonas sp. AAP25 | reverse complement strand
CAATACTACGCTACGTCACCCCAAGCGACTCTCCCGCGAAGCGGGTTCGTGCTGTGGGTCGAAAGGCGTCGCGCAATTGGGCTTGCCGAGCGTTCTCCAATCGGCCAACCCGGCCTTAGGCGTATGACTATGGAAGAGTCTACTGGCGACACCGCTGCTGCTAGACTGCAAGTCTGCGATACCGGACGTGCATCTGAGGCAAAGCGCGCCGTGAAACGGCGCAGTTGCCTAGCTTTTGTCCCAGATCCAACGATCGTAAAGGCGCGGCCACAACCGACTTCACGCAACGTCGCCTGACAATATAGCTGGAGCGTCAACCAAAACATTCAGCACGTTGACGGACTCGACCTAACGCGGCAAAACTTTGGCACAGCCTGTCGGGGGCGAAATGGCAAAATGCAGGGATTGGAATTCGTGGCACGCATAACAGATCGGAAATGGAAACGCTCGTTTATCGTGCTAAGCGCGACATCATGCCTGGTGGGACTGGCGTCGTCAGCGTCGGCATTGCAGCAGAAGTTCGATCTCGACAACTCGGCTGGTAAGCCTGCCATTCAGACACCTGCAACAGGTGAAGCGCTCTGGCCAGTACCGTCGCGCACCCAATGGGGGCAGATCATAACCCAGAAGGGTCCCAATGTCTGGCAGGACGCGGTGTTTACCGATCCCGAGGGGCGCTGGCAAATCGTCTATCCCGCAACGCTCACTGAACCGCATGGCGATGCTCTGGGGCGCGACCGCTGGTTCTCCTATCCCGGGCAGCCGCAGATTATTTGCGGTGCCATGCTGGTGCGTGGAGCCTTCAGGTCGCTCGGCGATAATGCGATAGTAGACGCACCCGCTGCGCTGGTGCGGGATCCCGGTGCCTATGTGTCGCAGGTTGCAGACGGCGCATCGCCGGTCCTGTCGCAAAAGGTTGTCGCGCTCGCTTCGCCCGGTGGGGTGAACGGCACGCCAGTTCAGGCGGTGACGTTCGACCAGCGGGGCAAGCTTTTCGAGCTGCTGGGGGTCGACCGCGAGGTTTTCGTTCGGCATGTGCTGGTTTCTGACGGCACGGACTTGCTGGATGTGTTCTGCGGTGCGCAACCGGGGCAGAAGGGTTGGGTGGAAAAGCAGGCACTGGCTGCGGTCCGCCTGACCACAGCAGCACGGACACCGCGGTGATTCGGAGCATTGCCGGGGCCGCTTGTGTGCTGGCGACGGCATGGCTCGGCAGCGCCGCACCGGCCCAGGCGCAGGCGCTGACCATCAAGGAGAAACTGGTTCTCGGCAGCTTCAATATGTGCTGGGAGGGCGAGGATCAGGGCAATCTTGCAACGCGTTTGCGGGAAAACGGCTTCCGGCTCGCGCCGAATTCCGAAACGCTGTACATGCGACAGGAGCAGAATACGACGATCCTGTTTACTGCCTATTACGGCAAGGATCCGGAGGGTGGGCCGGAAACCATGTGCCGCATCACAGCGCTGAAGCCGCAGATCGTCAGCCCGTGGACACCAAAAAGTCCGATTTTCGATGACTTTTCCGGTCTGCTCGAGCGGATCGTAGATGGCGCCGCAACTATGGGAAGTGGCTATCGCCTGACCGCAATGCGCGAAATGGAGCCCGGCAACCGCGATCTGCGCCGCACCAAGCTGTATCTCGACGAACGCGTCCGGGGTCGTTTGATCCATATCGAGGAAGCGCCGACCTATTACGAGTTTGTGTATATCAATTCGCTGCGCAGCCGGATCGCCAGCCCAGCGACCCTCTCAGAAATCATCCGGCCTGATGCGCGGGCCGCGATGCAGTTGATGGTGGATGACAGCTGGGAGGTGGCGTTTTGCCGTCTTAATCCGCAAAACTGTCTGACCGAAGAACAGCGGCTGCAGCAGGCCGAGATGGCCGCGCGCGCATCGCAGCGGCGCGAGCCCATTCCCATCCCATTTAGCGGCATTGGCGCCATCCGTTCAGGCGACAATCGCAGCAACGAACAGCGCCAGCGTGATCGGGCCTATTGGGATAATTATCACCGCTGCGGCAGCGGGCGCTGCTGACTCGGGATTTGTTTTCCCAGCTGTAGATCGAACCAGGCTTCGCTCGATTTTGCTGATAGCAATCGCCGCAAACTTCTTTTGATGTAGGCTGAAGCAGCTCCTTTTGTCCGCGAAATCTATCAACATCTTCTGGGGGCACGACCAGCGCGCTCTTCAAGCAATGACAGATTTGGCCTAATTTCGCCGTTCATCCTAGCGTTCATGAACGTTCGGGCTTGGGTCGGAAGCAGATTGCGAGCTGCCCCCGACCCACTATGAGCTTTCGATCAGAAGTCCATCGGCGAGGAGGCCGCAGTGCGGTCTTCCTTTGGCGCCTCGGTCACGATCGCTGCGGTGGTGATCAGCAGACCCGCAACAGACGCGGCATCCTGCAGCGCGGTGCGCACCACCTTAGCCGGGTCGATGACGCCCGCTGATACCAAGTACCTCATAGGTACCGGTATCCGATCGGCAGCTTCTGTCACAAGCGGACGTTTATGGTGGCTGGTCTGAACGGCCGATTGTGTGAAGGGTTTCGGGCGCTTGCGTACGAAAGCCTCCAGTGCAGGAACCCGCGG
>NZ_LJHP01000040.1:0-42642 GCF_001295965.1 Blastomonas sp. AAP25 | reverse complement strand
TAGGCGAGATGGAGCCGACAGTGGTGCTCGCATCCACCCACCCCCAGCCCCTCCCTGTCCAGGGAGGGGAGCAAGGTTGGCCGCCCTCATACCCCCCGCTCGTCGATCAGCCGGATCGGCTTTTGCCGCACATCGATCTGGGTCAGCGGGGCGGTGCCTCCGGGCGCGACCAGATCGACGCTGACCTCGACCCCCAGGCCGCGGCGCAGCAGTTCGGCGAGCGCGCTGGAGTCAGTGCCGCCGCGGCTTTCTAGAGTCACCGTCATGTCGTCGCGCTGTGTGGCGGCGTCGCGCACCAGGCGGCAGACGAACTCGCCGGTCAGGTCGGCGCGGTTCTCGATCAGCGCGCCGATGGCGTGCGGGAACACGTTGATGCCGCGCAACTTGACCATGTTGTCGCTGCGGCCCTTGAAGCCCGCGATGCGCTTGAACGCCATGCCGGTGGCGTTGGCGCCGGTGAGCTCGTGCGTGATGTCGTGCGTGTTGAAGCGGATGCAGGGGGCGACATCGTCCTTGAACAGACAGGTGACCACCATGTCGCCGGTCTCGCCGGGGGCAACCGGATGGCCGGTATCGATATCGAGCAATTCGAGATACTGCGCGTCCTCCCACACATACAGCCCGTCGCGCTCGGGGCCCTCGCCCGCGATCGAACCTGTATCGCCCACGCCATACCAGTCGAACGCCTTGGCCCCGCCCCAGGCCGCCTCGACCGAGGCGCGGTCCTCGGTGCCCAGATGCCCGCAGATCATGCGGATGTTGATCTGCTCCATCAGCTTTTCGGCAGCAGCAGTTTCGGCGAGCTTGCGGATGTAATCGACAAAGCCGACCAGCACGGTAACCCCGAAATCGGCCATCAGACCCACCTGATTGAGCGAGCGCGTCTCGATACCGGTGCCTGCCGACAGGAACAGCGAGTTGGTGAAATGGGTGACCGCCTCGCGGATGTAATGCCCCCCATTGATCATGCCATGGCCATAGACCGACTGGATGACGTCTGTGGGCTGGAGGCCCTGCCAGCGGTACATGCGGCCCACCAGCAGATTGGTGATCTCGCGCCCCTTGGGGCCGAACAGCAAGGCCTGCGGGCGTCCCGTGGTGCCCGAGGTTGTGTGGAAGATGGCAGGCGCGCGGCCTGGATCTCTGCTGTCGATCCCGGCGAAATCGCCGAACGGCGGGTGGTCGGCGATCGAGGCCATCAGGTCCGATTTGTCGTACACCGGCAGTTTGATGATGTCGGCGAGGCCCTTGATATCCCCCGGCTCGATCCCCGCATTGCCCCACAGCCGCCGGTAGAACGGGATCTGCCAGCCGCGCTGCATCAGGCGGCGGAACTGGCGGTCCTGGATGGCGAAAAGCTCGTCGCGGCTCATGCCGGTATAGCGCTGCGTGAACGCATCCCCGACCGGGTAATCGGCGAGCATCTGTTTCGCGTCAAAGGCTTCGAAATAGCTGGGGAAGGTCATGGGAGGACTGTTGCTCCTTTTCCGTTTGTCCCGAGCGCAGTCGAGGGACGTTGCGCCACGTCCCTCGACTGCGCTCGGGACAAACAGGTGGGGTTTGTGAAGTAGACAAGCGGATCGTCGAACAGCCGCGCATCGGGGACATCGCCTGCCAGCTCACGGGCGAGCGCACGCTTGGCGGCGGTGCCTGCCGCGGACAAAGGCGCATCGGGACTGCCCAAAGTGTGCGGAATCGCGCGCTCGATGGTGCTGCCATCGGCGAGGCGCACCACCAGAGCTTGCGGGAACAGCGCATTGGGATCGGGATTGCCGTCGACGGTGATGGTGAGCTTGCACGCGAGCGCCTGCAGCGCGGGGTCCGCCAGCGTTTCGGGCACGAACCGGCGCGGGTCGATGCGGCCATCGGTGATCATCAGCGCAGCGAGCATCGGCAGGCACAGCCGCGCATAAGCGGGTGTCATGTCCGCGCTTACCGGGCGGCCGACAAGCCGGGTGATCAGCGGCGGAACATGCGCCTCGATGGCTTCGACATGATCGGGATCGAGCTTGAGGTCTGCCAAAGTCCCCAGCACCGCATGGCTGGCGCGGCCTGAAGGATAGGGCTTCACGCTGATCTCGGCGATCCGCCAGATGCGGCCCAGCTCTCGGGTGTAGGTGCCAAGGTCGCCGGAATCGAACAGCGTGAAATATCCGAACGGCCCTTCGAGCGCATCATGCGGCCCGGTCAGCCCGGCCTTGACCAGATCGACCGCGGCAATGGCGGCGCGCGCGGCGTTGGCGATCTGCAGCGGCAGCGCGATCGAGCCTTCGACATGCGCCTGCATCGTGCCGGCGAGCGAGGAATAGGCAAGGCCCAGCACGTCCTCGAGGCGCTCCACCTTCTCGATCCGTGCCACCGCCAGCGCCGCGCCGATGCAGCCTGCGGTGGCGGGGCGGAAAAAGGTGAGCGGGCTGGTCGCGGCGAGCCCCAAGCCCGCAGCAATATCGACGCCCACCGCAAGCGCTGCCAGCGCGTCCTCGCGATCGCAGCCGCCCATCCGGTCGATGCTCGCGCCCAGTGCCGCAGTCACCACCGACAACGCGTGGACCACGGCGGGCTCGTGCACCGCATCCCATTCGAGGCAATGGATGGCAAAGCCGTTGACGAACGCGGCAGACGCAGCGGGCAGGCGTTCGGACGAACCGATCAGCCGCGCATCCTCGCCCTCACCCCAGCCGCGCGCTGCGGCCAGCACGGCCTCGGCCCCCGGAGCGGTGGATCCGGCGGCGCCCACCGCCAGCGTATCGCCCAGCAGGTGCAGCGCGGCGGCGCGCACATGCTCCGGCAGCGCATGATCGGCACGGACGAACGCCAGCAGGTCGCAGGTTGCACTCATGCCAGCCAGTCCTCGAGCAAGGCGAGCAGCGGGCCGATGCTGGTGCCGTGCAGCGCGATTTCGTGCGCCCGATCCGCCTCGACCGGCTTCAGCCCGCCCCATTGCACCAGCGAGCGCAGCTTTGCGCCGAGCATCTCGGGGCTCGCCGGGCGCTCGGGGTCGCCGCGCGTGTCCGCGAGCGTCATCTGGGCAGTGTCGCTGATCACCCGTGCGCCGAAATGTGCGGGGTAGACGCGCGTGAACTCCTCCGCCTCGCGCACGCTCACCTGTGCGCGCTTGTCGGCCAGGGCCGCGATCGCCTGCGCGGTGAAGTCCTCGGGACCCGCCTTGCGGCCATCGGCGATGACGGCAACAGCGTGCTGGATCGAGAATTTCGCGTCGAGCTCGGTCACCGGGTGCGGTCGGTCGCAAAAGCGGATCGCATCGGCATAGGTCTCAACGGCGACCGGAAGGTTCAGCTTGCCCGCCGCCTGCAGTTCGATCGCGCAATCGATCGCCGCATGCGCGTGGCGGCACGCCGCCCAGGGCTTGAAGCTGACCGCGTGGATCAGCCAGTCCGGGCCCAGTTCCATCGCCTTGGGATGCTCGACCATCGCGGCATATAGCCCCTGTTCGCCCTCCAGCGCCTGCACCGGCCCGGTCAGGCCGGCGCGGGCCAGCCGCGCCAGCCACAGGCCTTCGAGCGCAGCGCGCGCGGCATGCATCGCCTTGGTCATCACGTCCTCGTGGCGCATCCGCCAGAAGCCTCCGGTCACCGATGCCGCATTGCCCAGCGCCCATCCCGTTGCTTCGGTGTCGAGCGCGAAGATCGAGGCTGCCGCTGCCGCGCCGCCAAATCCGCCTGCGGTCGATGTCGGGTGGAAGTGCGCATAATGGTGCGCATCGAAGGTCGCGCCCACCGCGATCATCGCCTCATAGCCGCGCACCGCGCCATCGAGCAGGCTGTCCATGCCGCACTTTTCCTGCCGTGCGGCGGACAGCGCAGACGGCCAGATCACCGGACCCGGGTGGAGCAGGGCTGCGCGGTGGACATCGTCCATCTCGAGCACATTGCCGAGCAAGGCGGCGCGGGTGAGGATGTCGGGCTCGGCGGTCCGTGCCACGGCGGCGACCGGCGTAGCCCGCGCACCTGCGACGCACGCCAGCCAATCGAGCAGGTGCAGCCGGGCGCGCATGCGGTCGCTTTCATTTGGCGAACGGGCCAAATGTGCGCTAAGCCGCTGGGTGAGGCTCGCGGCGGTCATGTGCCCAATTCCCGAGCCCGCCACTGGAGCAGGAGCACGCGTTGAACAGCCCCGTTGAGGCGCCCGACACCCTGATGGAAAAGGTGCCTGAGAAAGGGGGCGACAAGCCCCGTTATCAGCAGCTTGCCGATGAACTTCGCGCGCTGATCCTGTCGGGCAAGCTTGCAGGCAGCAGCGGCTTTCCCACCGAAAGCGCGCTGTGTGCCGAATATGGCGTCAGCCGCTTCACCGTGCGCGAGGCGCTGCGGCGGCTGCAGAACGAGGGCCTGATCGCGCGCAGGCGGGGTTCGGGCACCGTGGTGCAACCGGCGGCCGCGCGCGGCGGTGCGCTGCACCAGCCGCTGTCGAACGTGGGCGAAATCCTGCAATATGCGCGCGATACCCGCATCGCCTACGACCATCTCGGGCTGCAATCCTTGCCCAAGGCGATCGCGGTGCAGATCGCGATGCCGGTCAGCGACAAGTGGTTCCGCTTCCGCGGGGTGCGCCGCCAGATTGCCGATGGCCAACCGATCGCGCTGACCGAGGCCTACGTCATCGCCGACCTCAAGCGCGCGGTCGAGGAAATCCTGCCCGCTGCCGATGCCGCCGACCAGACCATCAACCCGGGAAGCAACACTCTGTTCCAGTTCATCAGCAACGCGGCGGGTCTGTCGATGTCGCGGGTGACGCAGGATATCCAGGCCGTGCCCGCCAGCGCCGAAGTCGCCGCCGCGCTCGACATTCCGCGGCGCAGCGCATGCCTGCGCATCCTGCGCTGCTATCACGACCAGGACGGGCGGATGTTCGAAATGTCGGTCAGTCACCATCCCGGCGACCGCTTCGCCTATTCGATGCACATCGACGTCGAGGGGTAACGCTGCGCTCATTGCGTGGTCCCGAGCCCCGGCGCTTCCTCCGGTTGCCAGTCAGGCTCGCCCGCAAAGCGGATCGCGGGCGCGATCTGGTGCGCGCCGCCCGCTTCGACCAGCAGGCCGCGGGTGGTCACATGATCGCTGGCCAGCGCCTCGGCAAAATCGAGCACGGGGGAGAAGGCGACGTCCTTGTCCTCGAACCATGCGACCCATTCGTCGCGGCTGCGGCTGGCAAAGGTTGCGCGCAGAAAGGCGATCAGCGGCGCCTGCGCAGGTCCGGCATCGGCCTCGCCCAGCGGGATCAGGTCGGGCCTGTCCAGCGCGGTCAGCAGCACCTGCACGAATTTCATCTCGCGCCCGCCCAGCGCAATGTGGCGGCCATCGTGTGTGGCATAGACCTGATAGAAGCCTGCGCCGCCCAGCGAGCGCTGGGTGGCCGAGCGCGGCGAAGGTCCGCCTGCGATCGCGCTGCCGGCGATATGCGCGCACCAGGGCAGCAGGCTGTCGAACATCGCGATATCGACATAGTCGCCCCTGCCGGTGCGCTGCCGCCCGATCAGCGCCATCAGCACCGCCGACAGCCCGGTGAGGCCAGCGGCCATGTCGGCGGACGGGACGCCGGGGACGACGGGAGTGCCATCGGCTCCGTCATTGACCGCAAGAAAGCCCGACAGCGCCTGCACCGCCAGATCGTGCGCGGGATGATGCGCGAGCGGCCCAGCCTGGCCGAAAGCGGAGACCGAGCAATAGACGATAGCCGGGTTGATCGCGCTGACCGCGGGATAATCGAACCCCAGCCGCTGCATCACCCCGGGGCGGAAGCCCTCGACGAAGACATCGGCGGTCTTGATGAGTTCTGTCAGCCTGGCGCGGCCCGCGTCGCTCTTTAGGTCGATGACCTCGCTGCGCTTGCCGCGGTTGAGGTTGCGAAACCACACCGACTGGTCCTGCTCGAACGGCGCCATCTGGCGCGCAGGATCACCCGCCACAGGCTCGATCTTGATCACGTCCGCGCCCTGATCGGCCATCATCACCGTCAGCATCGGCCCCGGCAGGAACTGCGACAGGTCGATCACGGTGATGCCGGAAAGCTTGCCCATGGGTCAGACGATGCCGTCGCGTTTGAGCGCGGCGATGTCGTCCGCCGACAGGCCGATGCTGGCGAGCACGTCGTCATTGTCCGCGCCGAGCAGCGGCCCGGCGCGCGCGGGCAGCCGCTGGCCATCGACCCGGATCGGGCTGGCGAGCACGCGCAGCTCGGTGCGGTCGGGGTGCTCGACCTGCTGCATCATGCCGGTCTCCTGCAGGAACGGATTGTCCATCGCGCTGGCAAGGTCATGCACCGGCGCTACCGGCACCTTGCCCGAGAGCAGGTCGACCCAATGCTGGGTCGGCTGCGTGCCGAACACCGCATCGAGCACCTCCGTCAACACATCGCGATTGGCCAACCGGTCGGCGGGCTTGCGGAAGCGCGGATCATCCTTCAGATCGCTGCGGCCGATCGTATCGACGAGGATCGTCCAGAATTTGGGCAACTGCGCCATCACGAACATCCAGCCATCGGCGGAGCGGAACATCTGGCTCGGCGTGACCGACGGGTGCGCAGACCGCGGGGCGCGCGGGGTGACATCGGCCTCGTTCATGTACCACACGGCGGGATAGCTCATCTGGTGCGCGGCGGTGGAGAGCAGGTCGACATCGATGTCGCAGCCGGTGCCCGAACGCTGCGCATCGAGCATCGCGGCGAGCAGGCCGACCGTCATCTGTGTCCCGGTCATGAAATCGACGATCGACAGGCCAAAGCGCACCGGCGGGCCATCGGGTTCGCCGGTCAGCGACAGGAACCCGGCTTCGGCCTGCATGAGGTAATCATAGCCCGGCCATTTGGCGCGCGGGTTGTCGCGGCCATAAGCAGACAGATGCGCGCACACGATCGAGGGGTTGATGGGCCCCAGCGCGGCATAATCGAGCCCCAGCCTTGCTGGCAGGTCGCCGCGCAGATTATTGACCATCGCGTGCGATGTCGCGGCCAGATCGCGCAGGATCGCCCGCCCGCGCTCGCTCTGCAGATCGAGCGTCAGCGACTTCTTGTTGAGGTTGAAGGTCTGGAAATACAGGCTTTCGTTCTCGCGCAGGAAATGCGGCCCCACCGCGCGCGCGGTGTCGCCGCCCGGCTGTCCCGGCTTGTTCGGCGGCTCGATCTTGATGACCTCCGCGCCCATCTGCGCCAGGAACATCGTGCCATAGGGTCCGGCGCCATATTGCTCGGCGGACAAGATGCGATAACCGGTCAGCGGCAGCCTCATGCCAGTTGCTCCTCGCTCAAACCGGGTTCCGCTTCACCCATTGCTTGGAAATGATCATCCGCTGCATCTCGTTGGTGCCCTCGCCGATACACATCAGCAGCGCGTCGCGATAATAGCGCTCGATCTCGTATTCCTTGGAATAGGCATAGCCGCCATGGATGCGCATTGCCTCTTCCGAATTGCGGACCGCGGCTTCGGACGCGAAGTACTTCGCCATGCCGGCTTCCATGTCGCAGCGTTCGCCGCGGTCATAGGCTTCGGCGGCATCGAGCGTCAGCAGCCGGGCGGCGCGGGCGCGCGTCACCATCTCGCCGATCTTGAGCTGGATCGCCTGATGGTCGGCGATCGGCTTGCCCATGGTCTGGCGCAATTGCGCATATTCGGTGGCAAGGCGCAGCGATCCATCCGCCAGCCCGACACCGCGCGCGGCGACGTTGATGCGGCCCAGCTCGAGACCGCCAGTGGCCTGGAAGAAGCCCTGGCCCTCGACCCCGCCGATCAGGTTCTCGGCAGGCAGACGATAGTTGTCGAAGATCAGCTCGGCGCTGTCGATCGCCTTGTAGCCCAGCTTGTCGAACTTCTTGCCGACGGTGAAGCCTTCCTGCTTGGGGGCGATGAACAGGCTCATCCCCTTGTAGCGCGGGTCCGCCTTGGCGTCGGTCTTGACCAGCAGCGCAAAGCAGCTGCCCTTGATGGCGTTCGAAATCCAGGTCTTGGTGCCGTTGATGACATAGTGATCGCCATCGCGGACCGCCGTCGTGCGGATCGCCTGCAGGTCGGTGCCGGCATTGGGCTCGGTCAGCGCAAGCCCGCCGCGAATCTCGCCGCTGGCGAACTTGGGCAGCCATTTGGCCTTCTGCACCGGGGTGCCGAAACGCTCGACCGCGCACGCCATGATCAGGTGCGAGTTGAAGATGCCGGTGATCGCCATCCAGTACGACGAGATCCGCGCGACGATCTTGGCATAGGTCGTCGCAGGCAGGCCGAGGCCGCCATATTCCTGGCCGATGGTGGCGCCGAACAGCCCCATTTCGACCATCTGCGCGACCAGCTCCTCGGGCCAGATGTCGTTGTGGTCGTGGTGCATGACCACGGGCTTGACCTCACGTTCGATCCAGCGGTCGATGGCGTCGAGAAAGGCCGCCTCCTCATCCGCGTCGATCGTGCGCATCTCTTCTTTTGGCAGGCTTGCCATGTTCAATACTCCGTCCGCTACCCCTGCTCGCCGCCAACCATATGGCCGCGAGGATCATCATCCCTGTGCCCTGCGCGTCAATCGTCCGAAGGGCCAAATCCGCGCTTCCAGATCAGCATGGTGCGGCTGAAAGTGCATACCACATCGCCATGCTGGTTCCTGCCGACGGTCTTGACCGTGACGATCCCCTGTTCCGGGCGCGAGGAGGACTCGCGCTTGTCGAGTACTTCGCTCTCGGCGTAGAGCGTGTCGCCGGGAAACACAGGGTTCGTCAGGCGGATATTGTCCCAGCCCAGGTTCGCCACTGCCTTCTGGCTGACATCCGACACGCTCATTCCCACCATCAATGCAACGGTGAGCGGCGAGCAGACCAGAGGTTTGCCGAACTCGGTCTTCTTGGCATATTCGTAATCGAAATGCGCCGGATGGGTGTTCATCGTCAGCAGCGTGAACCACACATTGTCGGCATCGGTGATGGTGCGCCCGGGCCGGTGCTCATAGATATGCCCGACCACGAAATCCTCGTACGCGCGGCCGAAGGTCTCGCGAAAGCGGCCCGGTGCTACTTCCATGGCTCCATCACGCATCGATTGTCTCCTTTTCGTTCTTTTGGGCTTCACGGGCCACCATCGCGCGCATCCGCGCCACGATGGGGGCCTCCAGCATCTTTCCGTTGTGGCGAATTGCCATTCCGCCGGCGGCCTCATAGGCCGCGATCGCCTCGCGCGCCTCGGCAAGGGCTGCGGCATCCGCGCCGAACGCGGTGTTGATCGCATCGACCTGCGCCGGGTGGATCGCGGCCTTGGCGGCAAAGCCGAGGCTGCGCACCTTGCGGCATTCGTCGGCGAGCCCCGCCGCATCGTCGAGGCGGATGAAGGGAACGTCGATCGCGGGCACGCCGGCATCGGCGCAAGCCATGATGAACTGGCCGCGCGCGACGAGCAGCGGATCATAGGCCAGCTCGACCCCCAGCTGCGCGGAAAAGTCGCCGCCGCCGAACATCATCGCGGCTACCCCCGGCTGCGCAGCGATCCGGTGCGCGCGGTGCAGGCCGGCCACGGTCTCGACCAGCGGCACCAGCTGCGTGGCAGGATTGTCGAGCACGCGCGCAAGCTGCACGATCTCGCTTTCATGCTCGACCATCGGCACCAGCAGCAGCGCGGGGGCGTGGCCCGATTCGGCGAGCGCGATGATGTCCTTGAGGCCTGCGCGAGTCATCGTGCCGTTGATCCGCACTGCGACGCGGTGACGGTCGAGTTGCGGCAATGCTGCGAGAACCGAGTCGCGCGCGCTGTCCTTGTCTGCAGGCGCAACCGCATCTTCAAGGTCGATGCACACGCAATCGGCGGCGCTGCCCAGCGCCTTGGCAATGCGCTCGGGGCGCGAGCCAGGCACGAACAGGATACTGTTGGCAGCGAACATGATTTTTCCCGGAACCCCTTTGCCAGAATGCGATTTACCCCTTCACAATTTGTCCGGACAAATCTAAAGTCAAGAACAAATGGCAATAAACATGGAGGGACTTGGACATTATGCGTATCGGCACACTCACTCTGGCTGCCCTGCTGGCGGCAATTCCCTTGAGCGCCCCGGCTGAAGCCCGCACGCTCGACCCTGCCAAACCCGAAGACGCGCTGGAGATCATGAAGCGCACCCAGTGCGGCGTAAAGGACAACGTGCCCGCGGTATATCGCTGGGCCGGCAAGATCTTCAGCCGCCGCGATGGCGAGCCCGACAAGCACCTGTTCAACATGGAAGGGATGAACATCCGCCAGTGCGTGACGGTGACCGATGCCCAGCGCGGCACCGGCTATCGCATGGTCAGCCGCGAGATCACTTTGTATCTCGACCCCAAGACCGGCGAGGTGCTGCGCAACTGGCAGAACCCCTATACCGGCAAGACCGTCGAGGTGATGCACATCGCCAACGATCCGGTGAACTCGCGCCCCAGCTTCCCGATCGGCGCCGACGGCAAGCCCTATTCGATCGCGCTCACCCGCATGGGCGACATGCTGCTGATGGGCTTCGAGGCACCGCTCTATTACGTCAACCCGCTGGCGGGCGACTATCAGGACTATGTCGGCAACAAGTACCACGCGATGGAGATCTTCGATTTCTCGATGCCCGCATCGACGCTCGACACCAAGGTCGCCTCGGTCAACCCCACCGTAGCCTGGGTTCGCATTTCTGACTGGATGCCCTGGATGATGATGGAAGGCCGCCAGGGCCAGATGGTGTTCAACGCGATGGGGGTGAAGCTCAAGAGCTTCGACGAGCTGCCTGAGGTGATGAAGCAGGAAATCGCGACCTATTATCCCGAATACACCGCCGCCCCGCCGGTCGATGATGCCCGCCCCAATGAGACGACATGGACGGTGTTCAAGAAGAAGATCGACGCCAAGCGGGCGAAGGACGGCACCAAGCCTGCGGCATCGCACTGAGGCAAGTCAAAGCCCCTCCCCGTCCAGGGGAGCGGCTTGACTGACCAAAAAAGACCCCCGGAGCCTTGCGGTTCCGGGGGTTAATTGTGGCCCTCCCGGTTGAACGGGAGGGCGCAGGCGTTGCGGAAGATCAGAAGCTGGCGGTCAGGATGATGCCGATGCGCCGCGGCGGGCGAAGCCCTGCGATGAAGTTGCGGCGCAGGTCGGCATTGGCATCGGCATAGCGGATGATCTGCGCCACCGAATCCTCGTCGAACAGGTTGCGGGCATAGGCCATCACGCGGAAGCGGTCGCTCTGGAAGCCCAGCCGGGCATCGACCACCACCGATCCGCCGGTCTCGGCAAAGTTCAGCACCTGGTCGAAGCTGGTCGAGACCATGTTGACGTTGCTGCCGACGAAGAAGTCCCACTCGCTGCTGACCGGCCTGCGGTAATCGACATCGACGAACATGGTGTGCGCAGGCGCGCGCGGAACGCGCTTGCCGCGGATCGATCCGAATAGCGACTGGCAGCCTGCAATGTTGGGGAACTGGTCCCCGGTCGAGCAGTTGGCCAGCCGGTCGTCGATCAGATCGTTGATCAGGCCCAGATTCTCGTCGGTTCCGGCGGTGAACTTGGCGTTCACATAGCTGTAGTTGGCGGTGACGGTGAAATTGCGCACCGGCCGGATCAGCAGCTCGAGCTCGGCGCCGTTGACCCGCGCATCGCCGCCGTTGCGGGTCAGCGAGACCTGGTTGGGTGGCACAGAGACGTTCTGGGTGATCTGATAGCCCTTCACCTCGGTGTGATAGAGCGCAAGGTTCGCGGTCAGCTTGCCGTCGAAAAAGGTGTTCTTTGTGCCGATTTCATAGGTCTTGTTGTCTTCCGGATCGAAGGTCGGAAAGCCCGCCAGGATCGCCTGGTTGCTGTTGAAGCCGCCGGGCTTCTGGCCCTCGGCATAGACGGCATAGAACAGGTTGTCGCGCGAGGCCTGCCAGCTCAGCGTGAAGCGCGGGGTGAATTCCTTGAACGTCGCCTGCACCACGCGCGGGGCGGGCAGCGCCTGGCCGTTGTTGAAGGTGAAGGTGGTCTGGCGGATCTGCTCCTCGGCATAGCGGCCCTCTGCCGAGAACGAGAGGGTATCGGTGATGTCGAAGGTGGCCGAGCCGAAGATCGCCTTGTTCTCGATATCGAACTGATTGATGTTCCGCGATTCGGGCAGGTTGGCGGCGGTCACGTTGATCGGCGTGAAGATGCCGCAGGTTGGCAGCTGCGCGCACAAGGATGCGGTCGCCGCAGCCGAATTGGCCTGCGCCCGCGCCAGCGACCCCGGCGGCACTATGCGGGTGTCGCGCGAGACATCGCTCTGATCGAAATAATAGCCGCCCAGCATCAGCTGGATCCGCTCGCCCTCATAGGCAAGGCGCAGTTCCTGCGACCAGTCGTCGGTCACCTGGCGGTTGGAGAAGGTGAAATCCTGCACCGATGTTGCAAAGGCGGTGAATCGCGTGGTGCGCGGCGGAACGATGGGGGCAGGCGCAGGACCGGTCGCGCCATAAGCGAAAATCACCATGTTGAAGCTGTTGGGCGAATAATCGCCGTCGGTCTTGGTGTTGGCGGTGCGGCGGTTGTAGCCGGTGAGGCTGGTCAGCGTCAGCTCGTCGGTGAAGTCGAAATCCATCCGGAACGCTGCATTGAGCGTCTTGGACTCAAGCCCGACATTTTCCGGATCGACGAACTGGCGGCGGTAATCGGTGTTGACCTGCTGCGGCTGGATGGTGCCGCAGAAATAGCGGCTCTGGCCGCGATACAAAGCGCTGTTGTCGGGGAAGCAGTTGTTGGCGTTGGCCGGCTGCGCGAAGATCGCGGGCTGGCCATCGTCGAGGACGTTGTAGTTGGCGCGCAGCGAGGCGCGGAAGGGGCCGCCATTGTTGAACTGCAACAGCCCGAATCCCGAATAGCTCTGCTGCTTGCCGATCTTGGTGCCGTCAAAGGCGTTGCGGAAGGCGCCGGCATTGTCGAGCACCCGGCCGCCGAGCGCGATGCCCAGGCCTGGCGCCAGCGGTCCGCGGACATTGGCGGTCACCTCATAACGGTCATCCTCGGCGATGTCGGCCTGCACCCGGCCGGTCCAGGTATCGCCCGGCACCTTGGAGATGAGGTTGATCGCGCCCGAATAGGTGTTGCGGCCATACAGGGCCGATTGCGGGCCCTTGACCACTTCGAAGCGTTCGACCGTGTCGACGTCGTAATCGGCGAGCGAGCCCGAATAATAGATGCCGTCGATGAAGAAGGCGACGCCCGACTGGCCCAGAATGTTGGCCTGGCCGCGGATTACCGGGCGGTTGGCATCGCGGCCGAAAGTGTCGTCGAACACGAGGCCGGGGACGGTCTTGGCAATATCGGTGAGGTTGTCGAGGCCGAGCCGGTCGATCGCCGCAGCGGTGACCACCGAAACCGTGGTTGGCGCCTCCTGCAGCGTCTCTTCGGTCTTGCGCGCGGTCACGATGATCACATCGTCACTGGCCCCTCTGGCAGGGGCGGCTTCCTGCTGGGCCATGGCGGGCACGCTGGTGAGCGCGGAAACTGCGAGCAAGGACGCCTTGAACCTGTGTGTCATGTGAATCCCCCTAAAGTGGTTTTTTGTCTCCCTTAGGCGGTGCAGAACACCTCAAGATCGCCAAGTTGTCCAGACAAATTTTGTTCGCCAGGCGAATTGGCGGGTCTGTGTTGCTTGAATACGACACCGCCTGGCGCCCGGGCGGCACCCGGCGCGGCGTGCTAGAGGCCGGGCTTGACCGCTCCCAGCCACGAGGTGACGACGAGCAGGATGTAGATCGCCATGACCCAGATCCGGGTGCGGTCCATCGTCCGGCGCAGCGGGACTTCGGTGGCGTCGCTCGACCCTTCGGAAAGCAGCCGCATCAGCTGCGGACCGACCGGCTTGAACGACACATCGATGCCGATCGCGGCGACGAAGATCGCCCCGAACAACAGCGCCTTCCACGCGAGCCAGCCCGGCGCCAGCGGCGCGCCGGTGAGCAGCGACTGGGCGCCAAGCCACAGATAGAAGGCGGTGAGCGCGTATTTCAAGGCGTTCTCGTAGCGCCGGTCGCGCGCCGCGCGCGGGGTCTGGTCGTGGGCGTGCGCATCCCACACCAGCCACAGCCACACCCCGCCGATCACCCAGGCCGCCGCCAGCAGCGCAAACGGCAGATCCCACCATCCGCCCATCTTCAGGACGGAAAGCGAGACCGGCACCATCAACGCCCAGGCGCTGCGCGGGGTCATGTCGACCAGCACCAGCAGCTTGAGCAGCGCCAGCCTCTGGTCGAGCGAATAATCGTGCCGTTTGCGGAAATGCTGGCCCAGCAGGAACACGCCGACATCCGCCCCCAGCCACAACACGAACAGCAACAGATGCACATAGACCAGCGATGGGTACGCAATTTCAGACCATGCCAATGAGCGTCTCCCGCCAGAATCTTCCATAAAGCCGATTGACATTGCAGATTTGTCCGGACAATTTGCAAGAAAAAAATGAATGTCAGGCGGATCGATACCAACCGGCTTTCAGGGAGTTTCACGATGATCAATCTACGTTTGGCAACTGCTGCCTCAGCGATCGCGGTCGCACTTGCATCCCCGGCCTATGCCCAGAACGCCGATCAGGCAGGGACGAGCGAATCGGAAACCCAGCAGGGGTTGAGCGAGATCATCGTCACTGCCCAGCGCCGACAGGAAAGCGTGCAGGACGTGCCGATCGCGATCAGCGCGTTCACCGCCGACCAGCTGCGCGACCAGGGCGTGTCCAACACGCTGCAGCTGGGCCAGTATGTTCCCAACCTCGTGGCGCAGAACAACACCGGCATCGGTTCGGCCAACGCCTACTTCCTGCGCGGCCTTGGCTCGACCGAGACGATCGCGACCTTCGATCCGCCGGTCGGCACCTATGTCGACGACATCTACCTCTCGCGCCAGAACGCCAACAATCTTTCGCTGTTCGATGTCGCGCGGGTCGAGGTGCTGCGCGGGCCGCAGGGCACGCTGTTTGGCCGCAACACCACCGGCGGCGCGATCAACGTCATCATGGCAGAGCCCGGCGACACCATCGGCGGCTATGGCGAGGTCGGCTATGGCCGGTTCGACCGCAAGCTTGTGCGCGGATCGATCGATCTGCCGCTGGCGGACAGCTTCGCGGTCAAGCTGTCGGGCTACTGGCAGGATGACGATGGCTATGTGAAGAACGTCTCGACCGGCGATCGGCTGAACGATGACGACGGCTGGGGCGTCAGGCTGGGCATCCGCGGCGAGCTTGCCCCATGGGCCCGTTGGCGCGCGAGCTATGCGCATATGGTGTCGGAGGGCGAGAACATCCTCAACTTCACCTGCAACCCGGCCAACCCCGCCGATTGCAGCGGCCGTTTCGCCACCACCGGGCTGCGCGAGACCCCCGCATCGGCAACCCCTTATGCACCGCTGGCGATTTCGGGACGCAAGGCGGGCTATGGGCTGGGGCAGCAGGCGGTGACCGACCTCATCACCTCGAACCTGGCGTTCGACATCGCCGACAACACCACGCTCAGCCTGATCACCGGCTATGTCAGCCTGACCCAGCAGTTCGCGCTCGACTTCTTCGATGGCCGCGGCGGCCCCTCGGTGAGCGTGCCGTTCCCGACCGTCCAGCGTTATGCGCGCGGCGGCTTCACCATCCTCAACGACGGCCAGCACCAGCAGTTCACCCAGGAAATCAAGCTCGACGGCAGCTTCGGCAACGGGCTGGTCGATTATGTCGCGGGCTTCTTCTACATCGACGAGCGCAACCGCACCGATCTGGGGGACGTGTTCTCGATCTCGCCTGCGGTCTCGCTGCTGCTGGGCGATCGCATCATCCGCAATACCACCAAGGCCTATGCCGGTTACGCCCAGGCCGATTTCAACATCACCGATCAGCTCAAGCTGACCGCAGGCGTGCGCTATACCGACGAGACCAAGAACGTGTCGATCGCCGACAACCGCGCCTCGTGCAACGACGGCACGGTCGAGGCGACGTGCATGGCCAATGTCAACCTGCGCGCGGCCAATGGCGTGGCCATCCCGCGCAGCCAGAACGTCAAGATATGGACGCCGCGCTTTGCGCTCAACTACAAGCCCAGCGACGACATCCTGCTGTTCGCCTCGGCGACCAAGGGCTTCAAGTCGGGCGGCTGGAACGCGCGTGCCACCGCGCCCAGCCAGTTCCTGCCCTTCGACGAGGAACGGGTGTGGAGCTATGAGGCTGGCTTCAAGAGCGAGTTCTTCGACAACAAGGTGCGCGCCAACGTCACCGCGTTCTGGATGGATGTCAGCGACCTGCAGATCCTCGCCGGTCTGCTCAACCCGGCCACCGGGGCGATCACCTTCCTCACCCGCAACTTTGCCGATTACCGCAACAAGGGCATCGAGGCCGAGCTAACCGTAGCCCCGGTCACCGGGCTGACGCTCTATGCCAATGTCGGCTATCAGGACGATAATTACCGCGTTCCCAACGCCCCCGCCGGAAACGATGCGTTCGGCATCCAGAACGTCCAGGCGCAGCTTGCGGCGTGCCGGGCGCAGCTGGCGGCGGGGCAGATTCCCGCCAGCGCCAACTCTGCGCCGGCCGGAACCCCGGTCAACAACGCGCCTGCCTGCGCCGCCGGGATCGTCACCGCCAACGGCACCATCGCAACCCCGGTGCGCACGCCCGACTGGTCGCTGGCGCTGGGCGGCAGCTACAAGGCGCCGCTGGGCGACAGCGGGCTGACCTTGGTCCCCTCGGTCAACGCCAGCTATCGTTCGCGCCAGGAAGTCGCGATCGCCAACCTGTCGATCTACAACCAGGCGGTCACCCGCGGTGGCCGCACCACGCCTGCCAACCCGTTCGGCGATGGCGCGTTCATCACCGGATCGGAAAGCCCGGCGGCCTGGCTGATCAATGCGGGGCTCGCGCTCAACGGGCCCGAGGATCGCTGGCAGCTCGCGGTGGAGTGCACCAACTGCTTCAACGAGGAGTTCATTCAGTCCTCGCTGTCGAACTACAGCTATCTCAACCAACCGATGATGTGGACGGTGCGTGCGCGTTACAATTTCTAGGCCCTCGTTTTGGCCGTCTGGCGGATGGAGCATCGCGTGTCCGCACGCGATGCTCGCCGTTCGCCTAGGCTCGAATTCCATGATAGCCTTCGGGCAAAGCGACGGACGGGAGCACGGCGTTGGCAACTAAGGCAGACGATCTGGCCACAGGCGGCGCCCCCCATTCCGGCGCTCCTGCTGCGCGCGGCGAATTCGCGCTGGGCTGGAAGGTGCTGTTTGCCGGTGTCATCGGGGTCGCCTGCGGCGCCTCGCCGATTCCGTTCAACGTCATCGGCTTCACCATTGCGCCGCTGACCCAGGAATTCGGCTGGACCACCACCCAGATCCTCACCCCGATCACGATCTTTGGTGTCGTGGCAGCGCTGCTCGCGCCGGTGTTCGGCTGGCTGGCCGATACCTATGGCGTGCGGCGGATTGCCTTGTGGTCGCTGTTCGGCTTCGGCGTCACCTTTGCCGCGCTGGCGCTGACCCCACCGGTGTTGTGGGCCTATTATCTTCTGTGGCTGCTGGTCGGGCTGGTCGGCATCGGGTCGACCCCGGTGACGTGGAGTCGCGCGATCAACATGTGGTTCTACAAGAGCCGCGGGCTGGCGCTGGGGCTGTTGCTGCTGGGCACCAGCCTTGCAGCGCTCACCGTCCCCAAGCTCGCGGTCTGGGCAATCGAGGCGCATGGCTGGCGCGCGATGTTTGGCATAGTGGGCATGCTGCCTTTGCTTGTGGCGCTGCCGGTGTGCATCTGGCTGTTCCGCGAGCCCCGGCCGGAGGAGCAGCCGCAGGGAATCAAGTCGGCCAGCGGCGGCCTGACTGGCGTGACGCTGGGCGAGGCGCTGCGCGACTATCGCTTCTGGCTGATCTGGGCATCGATCCTGTTCATCGCGCTCACGTTCGGCGGCGCATTCATCAACATGCCCGCGATGCTCGCCGACCGGGGCATTCCGGCGCAGGGCGCGGCCTCGGTGATGGGGATCCTGGGGCTGGGCATATTGAGCGGGCGGATCATCACCGGGCTGCTGCTTGACCGCTTCTGGGCGGGGTTCGTGGCGTTTCCGCTGCTGTGCCTGCCCGCGCTGTCGAGCTGGATCCTGCTCGACCCCGCGCCCGGCTTCACGCTGGCGGCGCTCGCAGGCTTCCTGCTGGGGTTTGCCGCAGGCGCCGAGAGCGATCTGATCGCGTACCTCACCGGCCGCTATTTCGGCATGGCGCATTACGGCAAGATCTACGGCATGCTCTACATGCCGTTCGGCGTGTTCTCGGCGATCTCGCCGATCATCTATTCCTCGGTGCGCGATTCGACCGGCAGCTATGACCAGATCCTGTTTATCGCGATCTTCGGATACATCATCGGCGGCGCGCTGCTGATGCTGCTGGGTCGCTATCCGGTGCTGAGCGAGGCCTCGGCGGGGATTGCGCCGAAAGCCACCCCTGAGACGGAGACTGCGTGATGGCAAACATGGTTGAAACCGGCACGGGCGCGGTCGATGCGTTGACGGCTGCCGCCGGCGCAGACGCAGTGCTGACCGACGCTGCGACGCGCGATTTCTTTGCGCACGACGTCTATTCCACCGGGCGGCAGCCGCTAGCGGTGCTGCGCCCGGCGACGGTCGAGCATTTGGCGCGCGGCGTGGCGGCGGCGACGGGCCAGGGCCTTGCCATCGTCCCGCGCGGCGGCGGGATGAGCTATACCGGCGGCTATGTCTATTCGGATGGCGATTTCGTGCTGGTCGATACCTCCGCGCTCGATGCCGTCATCGCCATCAACCCTGTCGACATGACCGTGACGGTGGAGGCGGGCTGCACCTGGGCCAAGCTGCACGATACGCTCAAACCCATGGGCCTGCGCTGCCCGAGCTGGGGCACGCTTTCGGGTCTGCGCGCGGCGGTCGGCGGGGGAATGAGCCAGAACGGCACCTTCTGGGGCGCACGCAACGGATCGGTGGTCGACAGCGCCTTGTGCTTCGACGTCGTGCTCGCCGATGGCCGTATCATCAGCACCGGCAGCGATTTCTTCCGACCCTTTGGTCCCGACCTCACCGGGTTGTTTGCCGCCGACACCGGCGCGTTCGGGGTAAAGGCGCGGGTGACGCTGCGGCTGGTGCGCGAGGCGACCGCCTTTGCCTATGGCTCGTTCTCGCTGCCCGATCACGCAGGCTTGCTGGGATCCATGAGCGAGATCGCGCGCGAGGGGCTGGCTGCGGAAAGCTTCGCCTTCGATCCCTATCTGCAATCGCAGCGGATGAAGCGCGACAGCCTGGCCAAGGACGCCAAGTCGCTGCTCAACATGATGAAGTCGCAGGGCTCTGCCTGGAAAGCGCTCAAGGAAGGCGCCAAGGTTGTCACCGCCGGGCGCTCGTTCCTGAAGGACGTGCCGTTCTCGCTGCACACCATCGCCGAGGGGCGCCACAGCCAAGCGGTCGATGCCGAGATGGCCGAGATCGGGAAGATCATCGCCGCTTATGGCGGCACGGCAATCGAGAACTCGATCCCCAAGATCCTGCGCGCCAACCCGTTCCCGCCGCCCAATTCGATGCTCGGCCCCGATGGCGAGCGCTGGGTCCCGGTGCACGGCTTTCTGCCGCACTCGCGGCTGGTCGAGGCCTGGGAGCGGATCGAGGCGCTGTATGCCGAGAACGCCGAGGCCATGACCCGGCTCGATGTCAATGCGGGCGCGATGCTGGCCGCGGTCAGCCGCTCGGCCTGCCTGATCGAGCCGGTGTTCTTCTGGCCCGATGCGATGAACCCGCTGCACCGCGCGGCGGTCGAGCCCGATCACCTCAAAAAGCTCAAGGGCTTTCCCGAAGGCCTCGAGGCGCGCGCGCTGGTGGCGGAGCTGCGTGCAGGGATCATCGCGATCTTCCGCTCGCTCGAGGCCACGCATCTGCAGATCGCGCGCACCTATCCGCTGAAGGCCTCGCTTGATCCTGCCGCATGGGATATTCTCAGCGCCCTGAAGCGGGCGGTGGACCCCAAGGGGTTGATGAACCCGGGGAGCCTGGGACTGGAATGAACGCCGATGGAACTCGAACGCCGCATGGTTCTGGCCGCGATGATCGCAGGCGCGCTGCCGTTCGACCCTGCGCTTGCGAAGGAGGCACCGTCCATGGCGGCTGATGCGCCTTATGCCGCGGTCGCGATGCAGCTTGCCGCCCGCTCGGTCGAGCGCGCGCCCGATCGCGGTGCGGCACGCGCGCAGATCCTTGGCATGATTGGCGAGGTCGAGACCAAGATCCGATCCGCACGCATCTTCATCGAGCAATATGGCGGGTATCCGGTGAAGCTCGCGGTGCTTCCCGAATATCTCTTCACCAGCTATCCGGGGCGCATCTCGATCCCCGATTTCGCCGCGCTCGCCGCGTTCGAGATGCAGGGGGAAGAATACGAGGCGCTGGGCAAGGTCGCGCAGAACCTCAAGCTGTTCCTCGCGGGCAATGCCTATGAGGTCGATCCCAATTTTCCGGGTCTCTATTTCCAGGCGAGCTTCCTGATTGCGCCTTCGGGCGATGTCGTGCTGCGCTATCGCCGATTGAACTCGATGTTTGCGCCGACCCCGCACGATGTGTGGGCGAAGTATCTCGACGTCTATGGCCTGGATGGTGTGTTTCCGGTGGCGCGCACCGAGATCGGCAACATGGCCGCGATCGCGTCCGAAGAGATTCTCTATCCCGAGATCGCCCGCGCGCACGCGCTGCGCGGCGCCGAGATCTTCCTGCACTCCTCGTCCGAGATCGGATCGCCGATCGATACCAACAAGGCGATCGCCAAGCGCGCGCGCGCGTTCGAGAACCTCGCTTATGTCGTCTCGGCCAACACCGCAGGCATCGAAGGCACCGGCCTCCCGCTCGCGAGCGCCGACGGCAACAGCCAGATCGTCGACTGGAAGGGCCGGGTGGTCGCCGAATCGAACAGCGGCGAGACCTTCACCGCCTTTGCCGATATCGATCTTAATGCGCTGCGCACCGCGCGGCGCACCCCGGGGATGACCAACTATCTCGCGCGCCAGCGGCTCGAGCTGTTCGCGGCGGCCTATGGCACCGTGCGTCATCCGGCCGATGGCATGCTCGAGGGCGGCGCGGTGAAAGTGCCCGACCGCGACTATTTCAAGCGCGTGCAGGAGCAGGTGATCGAGCGGATGATCAAAGAGGGACTGATATGACGCACCAATTCGATGTCGCACCGCCCTATACCGCGGTGGCGCTGCACGGCGTGTCGCCGCAGCCCAGCCACGACGAGGCGGCGCGGTTCGACTTTCTCGCCAACCTCAACAAGTACCTTTCGGGCACTCTGGGCCCCGGCAACAAGCAGGCGTACGACACTCGCGTGCTGCCCGGCTTTGTCGCCGAGCACGGCCGCGAGCCCAAGGACCGGTTCGAGATCCGCCATGCGATGAATCGCGATCCGCACCACCGCTTCTGGTCGGCGCTCAAGCGCAACAGCATGGAGATGCGCCAGCAGAACGGCCGCGCAATGGTCCTGCGCCAGCTTGACGAGCTGAACGCCAAGGCGCGCCAGTATAACGAGGGACGCGACACGCTCGAGCTCGATCCCAAGGTCGCCGTCCCGCGCTACCAGAGCGCGATCGACATCCATTGCATGCCCGGCAGCTATCATGGCGAGGAAATCCCCGGCGATGTTTCCGCCGGCGCGAATTACGACTGCGGCATCTTCGCGACCACCGCAGGCGGTCTGGGCGCGCTTTCGGATGGCGGCGGCCAGGCTTTGGTCAAATGGGCGCGCGAGCAACGCCCCGGCTGGCAGCCGCAGCGCATCCTCGATATCGGTTGCACCGTCGGGCACAACATCGTGCCCCTGGCGCTCGCCTTTCCGACAAGCGAGATCATCGCGATCGATACCGCCGCGCCCTCGCTGCGGTATGCGCATGCCCGCGCGCAGTCCTTGGGCGCGACCAACATCCGTTTCGTCCAGGCCAATGCCGAGGATCTGTCGCGCTGGTCGGACGAGAGCTTCGACTGGGTGCAGACGACGATGTTCCTGCACGAGACCAGCGGCACCGCGCTGCCGCGCATCATCCGCGAGGGCTTTCGCGTGCTCAAACCCGGCGGGCTGATGCTGCATCTGGAACAGCCGCAATATTCGGACGCAATGCCGCTCTACGAGCAGTTCATCCGCGACTGGGATGCGTTCAACAACAACGAACCGTTCTGGTCGGCGATGCATGCGCTCGATCTCAAGACGATCATGCAGCAGTCGGGCTTTGCCGAAAGCGACCTGTTCGTCACCGGCGTGCGCGCGGTGGTCGATACCGAAATCTTCCCTTCGGCGGGCGACGAGAAGGAAGAGGATCACGGCCGCGCCGCGGTCTGGCACGCTTACGGCGCGTGGAAGGGCGGACGGCCGGAATAAGTTTCCCGGTCCCCCGTAGAGGCGGGGGCCCATCTCCTTCCGGTGCCGCTGACGCACCGGTGCATCGATACGCAAGCTCGGGAGATGGGCCCCTGCCTTCGCAGGGGACCGGACCCTTCGGAGGTTAGAATGACCGAACCCGTTGACTGGATGACCCGCGCCAATGCGCGCGCCAAGGGCAAGCGCCCCGATTTTCTGGGTGATCCCGACAAGGAAAAGATGCTTTCGATGCTGATGGCGGTGATCGGCGAGGTGTCGGTGATGCGCGAGCGGATGGACACGATCGAGCGCCTGCTCGACGCCAGGGGCACGATCAGCCGCGCCGATATCGAAGGCTACAGGCCCGATCGTGAGGCCGGTTATGAGCGCGCCGCTATGATCCGCGAATATATCGCGCGGGTCATGCGTGGGCCGCAGCAGATGATGGAGGCGATGCAGGCCGACGACAAGCCTGTCGAAGAGCTGAGCCGCGAACTGAAGGACCTGTGATGCAGCACCGCACCGTCAGCGGCAAGATCCGCTACACCAGCAAGAAACCGCACATCATGGACCAGGAGCGCGGGCGCGAATGGTTCAGCTTCACGCATCATGGCGATGGCCGGACGATCATGCGCGCGCGCTGCGAGATCGAGGAGCCCGAGCCCAAGGTGCTGCGCGATATCGTCTATGGCATCGGTCCCGACATGGTGCCTGAACATCTGCACGTCCACCTGACCGTGGGCGATGCGTTCATGGGGTCGGGCTGGATGCGGCACGATGCCGCCGCTGGCGTGATCGAGTGCGAAAGCTTCGGGCCGTCGATCGGGCGGGTGTCGCAGCGGGTTGCGGTGGGCGGTCATTTCGATGGCTTCGGCACGCACCCGATCGCAGGCGATGGCTTCATGACCCGGGTGATGGATGTGAGCAAGGGCCCGCACCGGCGCAATGTCCGCTGCTTCCTGCCCTCACCCGACCATCGCGGCGCCACCCCGCCGCTGATCGCCGAGGTGCTGATCGGCCTCGAATATGTCGGCGAGGAGGAAAAGACGGTGGAAGCCGGCACCTTCGCCTGCCGCCACTACCGCTATATCGACGATCTGGGCCCGGGCATGGGCGGCAACACCCACCCGACCTACGACATGTGGGTCACCGCGGATGCCGATTCGGTATTCGTTTATGGTGCCATCGACGGTGGCATGCTGGCGCGGTACGAGCTGGTCGAACTGGAGCGGTAACCAGCCCTGGCTTGATTGCCGCAGATTTTGACGCTATATTGCGTCAGGATTTGTGGAGTAGTCGTATGGCAATCCAGAACTATGCCGAACATGGCGCGTTCGCCCCGCGCAAGATCGTCGAGGCTTTGCGCACCACAAGCGACGAGCTCGCGCGGTCACTCGGGCTGGGCAAGGATGCGATCCAGCGCAAGGACCGGATCGCCTCTGATCGCACGCAGCGCCGCATCCGCCAGATGGTCGAGGTGCTCAACAAGGTGGAGCCGCGGTTCGGCTCGGCGCTGCTCGCCTATGCCTGGTATCGCTCGGAGCCGCTCCCCGGCTTTTCAGGACAGACGGCGATGCAGCTGGTGCAGGGCAACCGCGCAGACGACGTGCTGACCTATATCGATGCCGTCGACGCCGGCATCCACGCCTGATCCCATGCATTTTGCCGGGCTGCTCTACCGCGCCCACAATCCCGTCTGGTCGCGCGCGCCGCTATCGGGGGAGGGGGCCGCGCGCTTTGGTGGACGCTTCAACCGGATCGGTCGGCCCGCGCTCTACACCTCGCTTGCTCCGGAGACCGCGGTGCGCGAGGCCAATCAGGTCGGCACGCTTCAGCCCGTAACCCTGGTCGCCTATCAAGCCGATATCGGGCCACTGCTAGATGGCCGCGACGAGACTGCCCTCAATCCGTTCGGCATGACACCAGCAGATCTTTCCGACCCCGCCTGGCGTGACCGGATGCTGGCGGGCAAGCCGGTCCCGACGCAGGATCTGGCCGAAGCCGCGGTTGCGAAAGGCCATGCCGGGATCATCGTCCCGAGCTATGCGCGCGGTGCCCCGGTGGAGGCGCTCAACCTCGTTCTGTGGGATTGGGATGGACGGCTCACGCTTGTGGATGACGACGACCGGCTGGGTCTGCGCAACCGCTGACGTTATTTGCCGTTCGACTGTTCTATTCCTGATCGATCGAAACCGGCGGTATAACCATTGTCGCCGACCTTGCCGACCAGATCCCCGCGCAGCGGGGCTTCGGGATAGACGGTGACGGTGTAATCCCCCGCCGATGGATCGAGCCGCAGCGGCTTGATCTTGTCCTGATACTCCTTCGAGTTCCAGAACGCCTGCGCGTTGGCGAGGCACGGGAAACGCACCATCAGCACGGTGTAGCCCGCAGGCGGCGTGCCCTCGAAGGTCGCGAGCGGACGGGGGATGTTGATGTAATAGCCGCCCAGTTTCTCGTACAATTTGCTGTCGGCGATCGCCTTGCCATAAGCGGCCATGCGCTCGCGGTCGTGCGTGGGCCCGGCGATCACCATCACCACCGGAGAATCGCACGGCGGTGCGGTGGTCGAGGTGCCATCGGTGGCGGCAGCCATCATCAGCAGGGGGGTAATCATAGAACAGCCTCCGGATCGCGCGAAACGCGCCGTTCGTCACACAAGGTCCGCCTGAACGGCGTGCCATCGCGAAACCATTGCCAGGTGCGCGCGCGCGATTCGCCATCATCGGAAATCTGGATCATCTCGGTGAAGCGCATACCGGGTTCGTCCTTGCGGTGCAGCGTCAGCATCAGCACGTTGTCGAGCGTTTCCCAGCCATGGCCATGGAAGCGGTCGGTGTCCCACCACAATCGGCCATCGCGCAAGATGCCGCCGAAGCTCAGCCGGTTCTCGCGGCCGTCGGGCCAGATCAGGTGGTTGTGCTGGACATAAGCGAACTCGCCACTTGCGGGAAATTCGCAGCGGGTGCGCATGCGGTGCTGGTCGATCAACTGGCTATCGGCATCGAGATGGCGGTACACCCCGTCCCACAGCCCTTCGTGCGCGAACAGGGCGGGCATGGCCTTGGCGAGCGTATCTCTCATCGCGGGGCGTCCTCTGCATAAGCGGCGAGCGGCAGCGGCGCGCCGGTCTGGCGGATCAGCGCCTGTAGCCGGAAGAAGCGCAGCAGCCCACTCTCCCCCATGCGCGAAGGACCCATCCCGGAAAGCTTGAACGAGCTGTTCTCCGCATCCCAGACCATCGATGTCATCGATCCGTCGTTGATCGACACCGCGCCCGCTTCCAGCCGCACGGCGACGCTTTCCGCCTCCTCGGCGGTGGCAGCGATAACAGCGGCGGACAGGCCGTAGACGCTGTCATTGGCCTGTTGAATCGCATCCTCGACGTCATCGAACGCGATCACGGGCAGCACCGGGCCGAAGGTCTCGTCGCGCACGACGCCCATGTCCGATGTCGCATCGGCGATGACCGTTGGCCTCAAATACCGGCCGCCGCCCAGGGTCTCGACGCTGCCACCGGTGAACACCTTCGCCCCCATCGCCACCGCCTCGTCGATCTGCGCCTGCACCTTCGCCCCCTGAGGACCGAAGATGAACGGGCCAATGTCGCCCATCGCGATATCGGGATAATTGAGCCGCACCTTTTGGGCCGCCTCGACCAGTGCATCGAGGAACGGCTGGTAGATAGTGCGTGCGACATAGATCCGCTCGATCGACTGGCACGCCTGTCCGGTGGCGACGATGCTGGCGCGCAGGGCCAGATGTGCAGCGGAAACCGGATCGGCACTCTCCAGCACGATCATCGGGTCCTTGCCGCCCAGTTCCAGATTGGCAGGGATGAAGGCGCGCGCTGCCGCCTCTGCTACCTTGCGGCCGGTTGCGACCGATCCGGTGAAGCAGACATAATCGACCGCATCGACCAAAGCCTGGCCGGTGGCGGCATCGCCCTCGATGAAGCTCAGCACTGCGGCGAGTTCGGGCACCTTGGCGACCGTTTCCATCAGCGGCGCGATGAAGCGCGGGGTGACCTCGGACGGTTTCACCAGCGCCGCGCACCCGGCGGCGAGCGCGGGGATCGCATCGATGGTGGAGAGCACGATCGGGAAGTTCCACGGCGCGATCGCCCCGAACAGCGGATAGGGGACGAGCCGCGTGCTGTTGCGCACGGTGGGGTGCGCGCTGGGCTGATTGTCGCGGCTGTGCTGCGCGATCAGGCGGGGCGCGAGGTCAGCCCATCGGCGGATCGTGCCGGGAAGGCCATCGACCTCGATCTCCGAAATCCGACGCCGCCCGGTGTCGAGCGTAAGCGCTTCGAGCAAAGGTTGGCGGTGCGCCACCACCGCCTCGGCCCAAAGATGCAGGATCGCCGATCGCTCTTCGGGGGCCAGCGCCGTCCAGGCCGGTTGTGCTGCGCGCAGCCGCTTCGCCTCGGCCTGTACGGCGGTAGCATCCAGCGGCGCGATTTGGTAATCCGCCTCGCCGGTGCGCGGGTTGATGACCTTCATGCCTGCGCGCTCCAGTGGTCGAGCAGTTGGCTTCCGGTGGCAAACCACGCGCCCGGCTGCTCGCTGAGCCAGCGCACCAATGCCTCGAACGCATCGATGCGGTACGGAAGCCCCATGATGTAAGGCGTCAGGTGCAGCGGCAGCATCCGCCCGCCGTGCGTCGCCGCTTCGGTCGCCAGCCAGCCATAGGCATCGCGCATCTGCTGCGCATAGCTGTCGACCGACTGCTGCTGGACATTGATGATCTGGCGGTCGGACAGTTCGTGGTTGAGCGGCAAATTGAAGATCCCGCCCGCCTCGGTGGTCATCCGATAGGGCAGCTCATCGTTCACCCAGTCGCACATGTAGTCTACACCCGCCTCTGCCAGCAGCCGGGGCGTGGCGAACGACTGAGATCGCGCGATAGAGAGCCAGCCACGCGGGCGCGTGCCGCTCGCCTGTTCGAGCGTGTCCAGCGACTCGGCGATCAGCGCGCGTTCGTCATCCTCGGAAAGGCCCGAGGCGATCGTGCCGTTCATGTCGGTCGAATGCGCGACGATCTCGTGCCCGCCCTGCTTCAGCGCCTCGATGATCGCGGGGTAGCGCGTCGCGATCGCGGCGTTGCACGCGACCGAAACCTTCGCCCCCACCGCCTCGAAGGCATCGAGCAGCCGGAACAGCCCGATCCGCGTGCCATATTCGCGCGCAGTATAGTGTCGATAGTCGGGATACGCGGTCTGCATATGCCCCGGCGCGCGGAACGGGGTGTCGCTGGGCACCATCGGGAACCATTCGAGGCTGATCACCGGCCAGATCGCAACGGCCTTGCTGTCCGGCCAGACGACAGGCGGGCGGGTGAACAGGTTGCTGTAGGGGTACAGATCATGGTCCATCCCGACGCGGCGGTGGGGGTATTCGAGATAGCTGGGGTCGAGCGTCATGCGACAGCTCCTTCAAACCCCTCTCCCTTGACGGGAGAGGGCAGCGGAGACTTATGAGCGAAGCGAATTAATCGCAGCCGGGAGAGGGTGAGTGCAACCGCTCCACCCCCTCTAAGTCCGGCTAGGCGGGCAAGCCGCCAAGCCTGCCTATTCTCTCCCGTCGAGGGAGAGAATGTTTGCGTCAGCATAGCCCTCATGCCTGCTGCTCCCGCCAGGCATCGACGATCTCGCCCGCAGTCGCGATCCACGCGCGGCCGTCCGCAGCAATATGCCGCAGGACCTCCTCGAACGGACCGATGCGGTGCGGCTGGCCGATCAGATAGCTGTGCAGCGGGATGCACATCACCGTGCCGCCGGGGCCGTCTTGCGCCTCGCCCTCCTTCGCCAGCCGCTCGAACTGGCGGATCAGTGTATCGGCATAGTCGCGCGGGCTCATGTTGTAGATGAAGAAGCCGTAATGGTCGTTGACCTCAAGGCTATAGGGGATCGCGGTCAGCCGCCCGGATGCGGTCTTCACATCGGTCGGCTGGTCGTCGTGATACAGGTCGCAGGTGTAATCGAGGCCATATTCGGCGATCAGGTCGAGCGTGCGCGGGGTGTGGGTGAGCGCAGGCGCGAGCCAGCCGCGGATGCGCTGCCCGGTCGCGCGCTGAACGGTCGCAATGCTGTCCTCGATGATGCTGCGCTCCTGCGCCTCGTCCATGCCATAGCTGTAGCGGGTGTTGTAGATGCCGTGGCTGAAGAACTCCCACCCGCGCTGGCGGGCGTCCTCGACCACTTCGGGAATATGATCGCATAGCGCCACCGACAGGCTGACCGATCCGGGAAAGCCGTGGCGGGTCATCACCTCGGCCATCCGCCAGTGGCCGACACGGTTGGCGTGGTCGCGGTGCGCATAGCCGACGACATCGGGGTGCGGCTTGGTCCAGCTCTTGCGGTGCGGATTGGCGGGCGGGTCGATCTCGTAATATTCAAGGTTGGGCGCGACCCACACGGCGCAGCTCTTGCCGCCGGGCCAGCGGACCTTGGGGCGCCCGCGCCAGGGGGCAAAGTCGTAGAGTTGCGGGTCGCCGTGCACCGCCTCCATCACCGCGCCTCCAGCCAGTCGATCACCGTCTGCACCGGCTCGACATCGGCGTATTTCAGCTGCAGGTCGGTAAGGTTGGCGAAGTGATAGCTCTCGTGCTTGTCGGCGCAGGTTTCGATGGGCACGATGGTGCGATAGCCGTGGCTCAAGGCATCGACCGCGGTCGCCCGGACGCAGCCCGATGTGCTGCCGCCGGTGACGACGACGGTGTCGACGCGGTGGAATTGGAGATAGCTCACCAGGGGGGTCTCGAAGAACGCGCTGGGCATGCGCTTGGTGTAGTGGAGGTCGTGTGGCCCGAACTCGCAGCGCGGATCATAGGCGTGGCGCTCGCTGTCATAGCGGATGTTCTGCAGGCTGTCGGGGGTGTCGGTGCGCGTGCCCCAGACCCCTGCATCGGCGGCATCGTCCTTGTAGGCGACGCGGCTCCAGATCACCGGCATGTCCTTCTCGCGTGCCAGCCGCGAGATGGTGTTGATGTGTTCGATCTGGCGGGGGTCGGTCTCGTAGGCGGTCTTGAACATGTCGATCCGGGTATAGGCCTGCTGCACGTCGACATTGATGATCGCGAGCTTTTGTCCAAAGCCGAACTTGTTGCGCGCCGGATTGGCCATCACCGCTTCGAACAACTGCCTTGCGGTCTTGTCCTCGCGGATCATCCGGGTGCCGACAATCTCCATGGTTCCTCCACTTATTTCCGATTCGAGAGCATAATAACAAAAAAAAAAGGGCTTGTCGAGATGAATTTGTCCGGACAAATTAGGGCATGACTCGGATCACCCGCCACTATGTCGATGTGCCGCTGCCCGATGGCCAGCGTCGTCGCGTGCATTACCGCATGGCGGGCAGTGGACCGCCGCTGCTGATGGTCCACCAGAGCCCGCGCAACAGCGGCGAATATGCCCCGTTGATGGAGCGCTGGGCCGACCATTTCACCTGCATCGCGCCCGACACGCCGGGTTTCGGCCAGTCCGACCCGTTGCCGGACATTGCCGACATCAATGATTTTGCCGATGCGCTGGTGGATCTGATGGACGCGCTGGGGCTGCCGGCGTGCCCGGCTTATGGCTTCCATTCGGGCGGGATCATCCTGGTGACCGCGCTCAAGCGCTATCCCGAGCGGTTCACCGGGCTTGCCATCGGCGGCTATGCCATCTGGACTCCGCAGGAGATGGCGGTCTTCGGGCAATCCTATCTGCCGCCGTTCCAGCCATCGGCCTATGGCGAGCATCTGGTGTGGCTGTGGAACCGGATCCTCGAGCAGAGCTGGTTCTTCCCCTGGTTCGATGTTCGCGATGCCGCACGGCTTCCCGGCGCGCATGCCGATGTCGCGCGAGTCGATATGGCGGTCCGCGAGATGCTCGATGCGGGCGATGCCTATCGCGCAGGCTATGGCGCGGTGCTGCGCGCAGCCCGCGACATTCCGCCGCCCGATGCGGCAACGCCGCCGGTGCTGATCAGCGCCTATGATGGCGATCCGCTGCAGACGCATATCGACCGGCTGGGCGATATGCCTGCGCTCTGGCGTGCGCAGAAATGCGCCACCCCAGCCGATCATCAGGCGCTCAGCCTCGATTTCCTGCGTGCTTTGCCGCAGGCCGCAGTGGTGACCCCCGCGCAAACCGCCGATGCGGGCTTTGTCGGTATCGACACCGGCGATTTTTGCGGCCTGATCCACTGGCGGGGCGACCCTGGCGCGGGCGTGCTGCGTCTTCATGCGCCGGGGGAAGAGCTTGCCGCTGTGCCGCCGGGCGCGCTGGCGATCGATCTGCCCGGCCATGGCCTGTCCGACGGCTGGGCGGGCGCGGCGCCGACACTCTGGGCGCCCTGGCAAAAGGTGATCGATGCGGTCGCCGGGCATTTCGGCATCGGCGATATCCGGCTTCCCGACACGCCGAAGGGCGATCCCGCGCTGCTGTTTCCCGATCTTTCGCCCGACCGTTATGGCACGCACCTGATCCGCGCATGGCAGATCGTGCGCGCGCGGCACTTTTTCGTGCCGCATCATGCCGTCGGCGCCGCCCAGGCGATCGCGTTCGACCCTGTGCACATCACCCCGGACTATCTGGCACGCGAACACCGCGCACTGCTGCGCGCGACAGCGGCGCGTGCATTGTGCGAAGCCCTCAACACCCGATAAGGAGCAAGGATCATGGGAATACGCGAAGACATGCCGATACTGGCGCGCCACGAAGGCGTGTGGGACGGGGTGTATACCTATTACAACGCCGCCGGCGAGAAGATCGACGAGCACCAGAGCCGCTTGTTCTGCCGTTTCCCCGATGACGGGCCTTTCCCCTATCACCAGACCAACCATTACACCTGGCCCGACGGCCGCACCGAAATCCGCGAATTCCCCGCAGACTATCGCGACAAGCGGGTGTGGTGGGACAATGATCTGATCGTCGGCTGGGCCGCCGAGGTCGGGCTCGACGAATACAACCGCACCGTGATGCTCTACTGGCAGCGTCAGGGCGACCCCTCGCTCTATCTGTACGAGATGATCCAGATCTCCGACGACGGCAACTCGCGTTGCCGCACCTGGCACTGGATCCGCAACGGCCTGCTCGAGACCCGCACCGCGATCCAGGAAACTCGCGTCAGCCATGACTGGCGCGCGGTCGAAGCGGAGATGGCGGCGGGTGCGTGAGCGGCATCTGACCAAACCTTCTCCCTCGATGGGAGAAGGATACGCAGCCTTGTCGGCTTTGCCGACTAGGCGCAGTTGGATGAGGGTGAGCGGCGTCGCGGCAACGCTGGCGCGGCGCATTCACCCTCACCCAGCTTCGACTAGGCTCGCTGTGCTCGCCAAGTCTGCGCAACCCTCCCCCATCAAGGGGGAGGGAAATCGGTGACCACCCTGTTCGACCGCATCTGGGACGCGCACGTCGTGGCATGCCTGCCGGGCGGCGCGGCGCTCGTCGCGATCGACCGGGTGCTGCTGCACGAGCGCACCGGTGCAGCGGCGCTCAACGCCTTGCGCGATGCCGGGCGGACTGTTGCCGATCCGGGCCGCGTGTTCGCGATGATGGACCATATCGTCGATACGCTTCCCGGGCGCACCGACCGCACGCTGATGCCCGGCGGTCAGGCGTTCATCACCGAAACGCGCGCGGCGGCGCGGGCAGCGGGAATCAGGCTGTTCGATGTGGGCGATCCCGACCAGGGAATCATGCACGTGGTCAGCCCAGAGCTCGGCATCGTGCTCCCCGGCCTCACGCTGATCGCGCCCGACAGCCACACCTGCACGCAGGGCGCGCTGGGGGCGCTGGCCTGGGGGATCGGATCGTCCGAGGCCGAACATGCGATGGCGACCGGCACCCTGCGGCTGACCCGCCCCAGGGCGATGCGCGTCACCTTCACTGGCGCGCCGGCGCCCGGGGTCACGGCCAAGGACATGATGCTGTCGCTGATCGCGGCGCATGGCGCAGGCGGCGGGGCGGGGCATGTCGTCGAATTTGCCGGGCCTGCGGTCACCGCGCTCGACATGGAAGCGCGGATGACATTGTGCAACATGGCGACCGAGTTCTCGGCCTTTGCCGGGCTGATCGCGCCCGACAGCGTCACCTTCGCGTGGTTGAAGGGCCGCCGTTATGCGCCGCAGGGTGCGGATTGGGATGCGGCATTGGCGCAATGGCAGACGCTGCGCAGCGCCGATGATGCCGCGTTCGATGCTGAAATCACGCTCGACGCAGCGTCGATCGCGCCAATGGTCAGCTGGGGCACCAGCCCGCAGGCGAGCGTTGCGGTCAGCGGCAATGTGCCGGCCGACGCCGGACAAGCAATGCTCGATTATATGGCGCTCGCCGCCGGGGCGCCGCTGATCGGCACACCAATCGATGCCGCGTTCATCGGCAGTTGCACCAATGCCCGGCTTTCCGATCTGCGCCGCGCCGCTGCCTTGCTCAAGGGCCGCCATGTCGCCCCCGGCATCCGCGCGATCTGCGTGCCCGGTTCGAGCGCGGTCCGCCGCGCCGCCGAGGCCGAGGGGCTCGACCGGGTATTTGTGGACGCAGGCTTCGAATGGCGGATGAGCGGCTGTTCGATGTGCTTCTTTGCTGGTGGCGAGAGCTTTGCCGAAGGATCGCGCGTGATCTCCTCGACCAACCGCAATTTCGAGAGCCGCCAGGGGCTGCGCGTGAAAACCCACATCGCCAGCCCCGAAACCGTCGCCGCCAGCGCTATCGCGGGTGCCATCGCCGATGCGCGGGAGCTCGCCCATGGCTGAACCTTTCACCACGCTGACCTCGATTGCCGCGCCTTTGCTGCGCGACAATGTCGATACCGACGCGATCATTCCTTCGCGCGAGATGAAGAGCACCGGCAAGACGGGGCTTGCGGGCGGGCTGTTCGCGGGCTGGCGCTATCTCGATGCGGAGCGAACCCCCAATCCCGATTTCGTGCTCAACCAGCCGGAATACAGCATGGCCGCGCTGCTGCTCGGCGGACGCAACTTCGGCTGCGGGTCGAGCCGCGAGCATGCGGTCTGGGCGCTCGCCGAATACGGAATCCGCTGCATCATCGCACCCAGTTTCGCGCCGATCTTCCACGGCAACTGCATCCGCAACGGCATCGTCCCGGTGGTGCTGGCCGCCGAGGTGATCGCACCGCTCGCAGGGCAGCAGGTGCATGTCGATCTCGCCGCGCAGGCGGTCAGCGCCGGGGATGCGACCTTCCACTTCGAGATCGACGGAGAGGCCAAGGCGATGCTGCTCGAAGGGCTCGATGCCATCGACCTCACGTTCAAACACCGCGCGGCGATCGCCGCGTTCCACGCGCGCGACCGTTCGCAGCGCCCCTGGGTCTATCTGGAGCAGAACCATGCCTGACGTGCTGATCAGCGAGGTCGGCCCGCGGGACGGGCTGCAGAGCATCGATCGCGTGATGCCCACCGAGGCGAAGAAACGCTGGATTGCGGCTGAAGCCGCCGCAGGCGTGCGCGAGATCGAGGTGGGCAGCTTCGTGCCGCCCAGCCTGCTCCCGCAAATGGCCGACAGCGCCGAGATCGTGGCATACGCGCGGACCATTCCCGGGCTCAACGTCGTGGCGCTGGTCCCCAACGCCAAGGGCGCGGCGCGGGCGGTGGAAGCGGGCGCGCATGCGATCTCGATCCCGTTCTCGATGTCCGAGACACACAGCCTCAAGAATGTGCGCAAGAGCCATGCTGAGATGCTCGAGGAGATCGCTGCGATCGCCGTGCTGGCGCGTGAAGGGGGCGTGCATTTCGCGGTCGGCCTTTCCACCGCGTTCGGCTGCACGATGGAAGGCCCGGTCGACGAGGGCGCCGTGGTGCGGCTGGCGGTCGCGGCGGCCGAGGCCGGCGCGCAGGAGTTCAGCCTCTCGGACACCACCGGCTATGCCAACCCGGCGCAGGTCAGGCGGCTGGTCCGCGCTGTCAGGGCAGAGGTCGGCGCGGAGCGGATGACCACGCTGCATCTGCATAACACGCGCGGGCTGGGGCTTGCCAATGCGCTTGCCGGGCTCGACGAGGGAATCACCACGCTCGATTCCTCCCTCGGCGGGCTGGGTGGCTGTCCTTTCGCGCCCGGCGCTTCGGGCAATATCGTCACCGAAGACCTGGTGTTCATGCTCGAGGCGATGGGGGTGGATACCGGCATCGATCTCGACGCGCTGCTCGCGGTGCGCGCCATCCTCGCCGAGGCACTGCCGGGCGAACCTCTCTACGGCTTCACCCCCGATGCGGGGCTGCCGCTGGGTTTTGAAAGGCAAACCGCATGACCGGTCCGCAACCGCTCAAGAACCTCAAGGTCGTCGAGTTCACGCATATGGTGATGGGCCCGGCTGTGGGCGCGATCCTCGCCTCGCTGGGCGCCGAGGTGGTGCGGGTCGAGCCGATCGGTGGCGACCGTACACGCAAGCTGATCGGATCGGGCGCGGGCTATTTCCCGATGTACAACCGCCACAAGGCGAGCATCTGCCTCGACCTCAAGTCGCCCGACGGGCTGGCGGTGGCGCGCGATCTGGCCGCTGGTGCCGATATCCTGATCGAAAACTACCGCCCCGGGGCGATGGACCGGCTGGGGCTGGGCTATGAGGCGCTCGCTGCCAGCAATCCGCGGCTGATCTATTGCAGCGAGAAGGGCTTTCTCCCCGGACCCTATGAGGAGCGCACCGCGCTCGACGAGGTCGCGCAGATGATGGGGGGCCTTGCCTATATGACCGGACCGCCCGGACGCCCCTTGCGCGCGGGGTCGAGCGTCATTGATGTCACTGGCGGCATGTTCGGGGTGATCGCGATCCTCGCCGCGGTCGAGGAGCGCCATCGCACGGGACGGGGGCAGAAGGTGCAAAGCTCGCTGTTCGAGACCACCATCTACCTGATCGGCCAGCACATGGCGCAGCTTGCGGTGACCGGCAAACCGGCGGCGCCGATGCCCGCGCGGATCAGCGCCTGGGCGATCTACGACGTGTTCGAGACCGCCGACGACAAGCCGATCTTCATCGGCGTGGTCACAGATGCCTTGTGGGAGAAGTTCTGCGCGCTGTTCGGGCTCGACGATCTGTGGGCGGATGAGAGCATCCGCGAAAACACCGCGCGGGTGCTGGCGCGCGACCGGATCATGCCGCAAATCCGCGCGCTCGTGCAGACGTGGAAGCGCGACGATCTGATCGCCAGGCTCGAAGGCACGGGCCTGCCGTTCGCGCCGATCGGACGGCCCGAGGACATGTTCGACGATCCGCACCTGCTCGCCAGCGGCGGGCTCGAGCCAGTGACCTTGAGCGACGGGACGACCACGATGCTGCCGACGCTGCCGATCGAGATGAACGGCGCGCGCCCCCATGCGCATGCGGCGCTACCGGAGGCGGGCGCGGATACGAAGAGCGTGCTGGCGGGGCTGGGTTATGACGAGGCGAGGATCGAGGCGCTGCTGGCAAGCGGCGCGGTGGAAGGACAGGGATGATGGGCTACAACAATCTGTGGATCGTGATGGTGCCGATGGCCCTCTGCGCCTGCACCGCCCACGCGCAGGACAAGCCCGCGACCGCCTCGCCCCCCAGGTCTCCAGGAGTCGAAGCGCCCGCGCAGCGGCTGCCCACCGATATCCGCCGTGTCACGCTGATCGTGCGCGACATGGAAGCCTCGCTGAGGCTGTACCGCGATGTCGTCGGCCTGCAGGTCAATTACGATACCGTCGTCGAGACCAGCGGCGTTGCGCTGCCCGCAGGCGAGCCGGGGGCCAAGGCGCGGCTGGTGCTGCTCAATTCGAACGATCCGTTCATCGGCTGGATCGGGCTGATGCAGTGGGTCAGTCCGCCGCTGCCCGATCCGGGCCCTTATCCCAAACGCATGGGGCCCGGCGGCACGGTGATCGTGATGAACACCGATGATGTCGACGGCCGCTGTGCCGCCGCTGCCAAAATCCCGGGCGTCACCATGACCGCGCCGCCCAGGATGCAGGGATATCCGGGGCGCAATGGCGGTCCGGTGATCCGGGTGCGCGGGTGCAACTTCTTCGACCCCGATGGCACGCTGATCGAGATGAACCAGATCCTCAAATAACCGCGCCAGATTCTCTTCTGCCCCATGCATCGCATTGCCGCACCGGCGCGTAGGTGGCGCAACGGCGCGAGTGCGCCTGGTTGGCGCGCGACCTGAAAGGCCCCCATGGCCCTGTAATCCGTGCGTTGATCGATGATCAGCAGGAGCTACGCATGACAAAATCCGCGCACGAAACGACCACCGGCCAGGGCGGCGAAACCCATCAGCAGGCGAGCGGCGACACCCCCGTGCTTACCACCAACCATGGCATGCCGATATCCGACAACCAGAACAGCCTGAAGTCCGGCGCGCGCGGCCCCACGCTGCTCGAGGATTTCGTGCTGCGCGAAAAGATCTTCCATTTCGACCACGAGCGTATCCCCGAGCGGATCGTGCATGCACGTGGCACCGGCGCGCACGGCGTGTTCGAGGCGACCGACGACATTTCCGACCTGACCCGCGCGGCGGTCTTCACCAAGGGCGAGAAGACCGAGGTGTTCGTGCGCTTTTCCACCGTGGCGGGCGGCGCCGGATCGGTCGATACCCCGCGCGACGTGCGCGGCTTTGCGGTCAAGTTCTACACCCGTGAGGGCAACTGGGATCTCGTCGGCAACAACATCCCGGTGTTCTTCATCCAGGACGCGATCAAGTTCCCCGATCTGGTGCATGCAGTGAAGATGGAGGCCGATCGCGGCTATCCGCAGGCGGGCAGCGCGCACGACACCTTCTGGGACTGGGCGTCGCTGATGCCCGAATCGACCCATATGCTGATGTGGGCGATGTCCGACCGCACCCTGCCGCGCTCGCTTCGCATGATCGAAGGCTTCGGCGTCCACACCTTCAAGATGGTCAATGCCGCTGGCAAGGCGAGCTTCGTCAAGTTCCACTGGAAGCCCAAGCTCGGCATCCAGTCGACGATCTGGGACGAGGCGCTGAAGCTGCAGGCGGCGGACAACGACTATCACCGCCGTGATCTGTTCGAAGCCATCGACGGCGGCGACTTTCCCGAATGGGAGCTCGGCATCCAAGTGTTCGACCAGGAATTCGCCGATGCGCAGCCCTATGACGTTCTCGATGCCACCAAGCTCATCCCCGAAGAGGATGTGCCGGTGCGGATCATCGGGACGATGACGCTCAACCGCAACGTCGACAATTTCTTCGCCGAGACCGAGCAGGTCGCCTTCCTGCCGACCAACATCGTTCCGGGAATCGATTTCTCGAACGATCCGCTGCTGCAGGGCCGTCTGTTCAGCTATCTCGATACGCAGAAGTCGCGTCTGGGCACGACCAACTTCCACCAGATCCCTGTCAACGCCCCGCGCTGCCCGTTCGGCAATTTCCAGCGCGATGGCATGATGCAGACCATGGTCCCCAAGGGCCGCGCCAATTACGAGCCCAACTCGCTTGCCGAGCATGGCGAGGAAGCAGGGCCGCGTGAAAGCGCTGCCAAGGGGTTTGCCACCACCAACCTTGCCAGCGGCCCGGACGAGCAGGGCGACAAGCTGCGCATACGCGCCGAGCTGTTTGCCGATCATTACAGCCAGGCGCGGCTGTTCTATCGCTCACAGACCGAGAATGAACAGGCGCATATCGCCTCGTCGTTCGTGTTCGAGCTGTCGAAGGTCGCTGATCTTGATCAGGTGCCCGCGCGCATGGTCGCCAATCTGCGCAACGTGGATGAAGATCTCGCCAAGCGCGTCGCCGATGGCCTGAACATCGAGCTTCCTGCCAAGGCGGAAGCTGCGCGCAAGCCGGTCGACATGAAGCCTTCGGACAAGCTGTCGATCCACAAGAACATGAAAGCGACGCTCAAGGGCCGCAAGGTTGGCGTGCTGATCGCCGACGGTACCGATGCAGGCGAACTCGACACGCTGACCAAGGCCATCGAAAACGCCGGAGCCACCGTGTTCGTCGTCGCGCCCAAGGTGGGCGGGGCGAAGCTTTCCGACGGCAAGCTGCGCAAGGCCGACGGCCAGCTCGCCGGAAGCCCCAGCCAGCTGTTCGATGCGGTGGCGATCGTGCTCTCGGACGACGGCACCAAGATGCTGCTCAAGGAAGGCGCTGCTGTGCAGTTCGCGATGGATGCCTTTGGCCACCTCAAGGCGATCGGGCATTCCAAGGCGGCCAAGCCGTTGCTCGACAAGGCAGGCGTCGAACCCGATGCGGGCGTCACCGGCTCTGGCGACGATTTCATCAAGGCCGCAGCAACGCGCTTTTACGACCGCGAACCTGGCGTGCGCATGCTCGCCTGATTCACCTTAACCTGACTTATCCCGATCCGGGCGGTGCCAGCGGCATCGCCCGGATTTTTATATCAGACATCCTCGCCAGCCGCGCGCGCGCGTTCGACCACGGTGCGTTCGGCCAGCGGCACGCTGCGATAGGCGGCAAGCAGCAGCGCGATCCCTGCAGGCACGATCACCAGGATCGACAGCACGCCCGTCGACAGGCTGCCGGTGACCACCGACATCTGCCCGGCAAGATAGGGCCCGAGCGCCAGCCCGAACAGGGTGGTTGCGAGGAAGAAGGTCGCGGTCGCGGTGCCGCGCATCCGCGGCATCACCAGATCCTGCGTGGTTGCAGCCGCTGCCCCCAGTGCCGAACTTGCGAACATGTTGGCGAGCGATGCGAAGATGGCAAAGCGCACGAAATCCATATCCGATGCAGGATCGGAAGCCGTGGTGAAGGCCAGATAGATCGGAATGACCGGCGTGAGCAGGCCGAAGGCGATGACCATGATCCGCCCCGATTCATGCCGCGCCCGCAGCCAGTCGGACATCCGTCCGCCCATGATCACCCCAAGGAAGCCACCCGCCGCGCCGCCGCCGCCGAGCCAGAAGCCGATCCGCGCGGTCGATTCGCCGAGCACCTGCGCCGCATAGCTGGGGCCGAATGCGGTCGAGGCATAAGACAGGAAGGCGACGCAGCCATAGCCCAGGATGGTGTAGAGAAATGCGGGCGATCCCCAGATCAGCGCAAAGGTGGCCGAATCGCGGCGCCTGAGCGAGGACGCCCAGGAGAAGACGGCATAATAGCCGACGCCGATGCAGATCCATTGGAGCGTCGCTCCGGTCAGCCAGATCAGCCCGGTGGCGGCGAGCGCGATGATGGCGATGGCCGCCACGTTGGTGGCCAGCGCTGCAGCGCCGCGCTGTGCTGCGGAAATCAGCGTGAACGGCGGGATCACCGCGAACAGCTCCTGCAGAAAGCCGCGGAACGGATCTGCTGCCGGAGGGGTAGGCAGGCCATCGACCAGACCGCGCACCGGCTCGCGCAATGTCGCGACCCAGGCCGCGAGGAGCAGCCCGGGGACGCCCACCGCAAGGAACGCAGCCTGCCATCCGACCAGCCCCATCGGGCCGCCGCCGGGATAGGCGTTGTTCCAGCCTGCGACGATGAAGCCGCCGATCATCAGCGAGATGCCGCCGCCGAAATACAGCCCCGCCGAATAGATCGCGAGCGCGGTGCCGCGCATGCGCTTGGGGAACATGTCCGAGATCAGCGAATAGGCAGACGGGCTGGCGGTCGCCTCGCCCACGCCCACGCCCATCCGCGCCAGACCCAGCATCGTGCCGTTCTTGGCAAAGCCCGACAGCGCGGTCATCGCCGACCACACCGCCAGCCCCAGGGTCAGCAACCGCACCCGGTGCCAGCTGTCCGCCAGTCGCCCGAGCGGAATGCCGAACAGGGCGTAGAACACCGCAAAGGCGGTGCCATAGAGGAAGCCGATATCGGCATCGTCCAGGCCCAGGTCCGCCTTGATGTCGGGGGCCAGAATGGTGATGATCTGCCGGTCGATGAAGTTGAGCACATAGACGAGAAACAGGATGCCAAGGCCATACCAGGCATAAGGCGATGCGTGGGTTGCGGCGGACGGGGGCACATCCGCCGGGTCTGCCGGATGATCCGGGTTGGGGGTGTCCAGAGTACCGATTGTTCCCGTCACGTGGCCGCATCTCCCATTGCTTGTTCTTGTCCCGCACCTTGGCTAGCAGAGCGACGGGTTCGTGCAAGCGCCTATCGGGCGCGTGCGACGGAGCGCCGCTGCGCCTTGAGGAAAGAGACCGTGCCATGGCTGAACGACTGCCCGCGATCGTTTTCGTGTGCCTGGGCAACATCTGCCGGTCGCCGCTGGCAGACGGCGCGCTGCGCCACGAGGTCGCGCGGCGCGGACTTGGCTGGACGGTCGATTCGGCAGGGACCGGCGGCTGGCACGCCGGCGATGCGCCCGACAAGCGCGCGATCGCGGTGGCCGCGCGGCATGGCGTCGATATTGCCGGATTGCGCGCGCGGCAGGTGCGGGTGGATGATTTCACCCGGTTCGACCTGATCCTGGCGATGGATCACGACAATCTGGCCGGGCTGCACGCCATTGCTCCGCGCGCGCACCGCGCCGATGTGCGGCTGGCGCTCGATCTGGTCGAGGGACGGACGGGGCAGGCGGTGGCCGACCCCTATTATGGCGATGCGCGCGGGTTCGATGCGACCTGGGCCGACGCGCAGGCGATCGCTCACGCGGTGCTGCGGCATTTCGGTGCGGCAGGCTGATCCGCGTCAGGCGGCGACCGGCTCTTCCAGCGGCGGGGGCTGGCGGCGCAGCAGGCCGATGGCATCGCGCAGCATCTGCGGGGCCAGCATCCGCAGCAGCAGCACATAGCTGAGCGCACCAAGCCCAGCGAGCAGCGCCAGCCGCGCCATCACCTCGCCCAGATTGCTGTCGAGCGCGCCTGCCAGGCCCACCCGCATCGTCCACACCAGGGCCGCCATCGCCGCCGCGGCGCCGACCCCGGGCGCACACGCGATCAGCACATCGCGCACCCGCACCCCGATCACCGGGCAGGACTGCCACAATGTAAAGGCGAGCACGAGCGGCATGCCGATCACCCAGCCCATCGCCAGCCCGTTCACGCCGAACTGCACGCCGACCAGGAACATCAGCGGCATCACCACCGCGCCAAAGGCCGAGCAGCGCACCGTGATCCGCGGGTGGCCCAGCGCATTGACCGCAGGCGCCATCAGCACGTGCAGCGTCATGAAAGGCATCGCGATCGCGAACAGCTGGACCAGCGGCACCATCTCCAGCCATTTTGCGCCGAACAATGTGTAGACCGCCTCGGGCGCGGTGACCGCCAGCCCGGCATAGACCGGGCAACTGATCAGCATGATCAGCGCGATAGCCTTGAGGAACGCCGCCTGCAGCCGCGCAGGTTCCGCCTGCAGCCGGGCATAAGCGGGGAAGGCAACCTCGTTGAGCGGGGGAATCACCTTGGCGGAGAACATCTGCGCCAGGAACAGCGCCTCGGCATAGAGCCCCAGCGCGTGCGGATCGAGCGCACGGCCGGCGATCAGCACGTCGGCCTGGGTCTGGATACTCCACAAAAGGTGGCTGGTCAGCATTGCCCCGCCAAAGCCGATCATCGCGCCGGTGCCCTTGAAGTTGAAGCTTGGCCAGACGATGAACCGCTGCGCGATGCACAGCCCGATCGCGCGGGTCCACACCATCGATGCGGGCGCGGCGACCAATGTCCACACACCCCATCCCGACAGCGCACAGACGATGGAGGTGGTCGCGCACACAAAGGCCGAGACCAGATTGACGATCGCCAGCCTGCGAAAATCGAGCGCGCGGCTCATCAGCACCTCGGGCACGGCCATGAAGGGCGTGGCGATATACATGATGGTCTGCCAGCGCAGCAGGTCGGTCACCATCGGCTGGTTGTAATAGGCCGCAATGGCCGGTGCGGCGGTGAACTGGATCGCGGCGATGCCGAAGTTGAGAATCAGCAGCAGCCCGAAGGCCTGGCGCACGCGGAAGCGATCGATTCGCTCCTGCTGGATCAGCGAGCTGGCAAAGCCGTATCCGTTGAGGAAGGTGAGCATCACCATCACCACCTGCGTCATCGCGAACAGGCCGTAATCGGATGGGTCGAGGATTCGGATCACCGCAAGCGTGGTGGTCCACATCACCAGCTGGCTCACGATCTGGCTGCCCGATCGCCAGAAAACCGCGGTTTTCACGCGGTTGGCAAAGCCAGAGTCGGTTATTCCAGGTGCTGTGTCTTCAACCATAAACTGTCATGTTCCCGTAACGACCGGATGTCTGGCAGCGATGCTGACCTGCCCAAACCCCCATGATTCCGGTCCCTAGCGGCAAATCCCCAAAAAAATTGAAATAAAATTGCAAAAAGAGTTTGACCCGACTCGTCCTCGCCCATAAATGCCCTCTCACCGGACGGGACGCGGCGCTGACGCATCGCTCTTCCCCCGGTCGCCAACATAGACGGACGCCAAGTCCCCCGGTAGGAAAATCGGGGAACACT
>NZ_LJHP01000004.1:0-36011 GCF_001295965.1 Blastomonas sp. AAP25 | reverse complement strand
GGGCAGCCGCCACGCCGACGATTTCGACGCGCGCAGCGAACGGCTGCGCGAGCGGCTAGGCACGATCCAGCACCAGGTCGCCGATGCCATTCCCGGCGCGCTGTCGCGGCTCGACCAGACCACGCAGGCCAGCCAGGACAAGGTCGGCTCGCTGCTGGGTTCGGTAACCGAAGTTGACGGTCAGATGGTCCGGCTGGGTTCGATCCTCGGCAATTTCGAGCAACGGATCGCAGGCCAGCAGGCCGAGATCGGCAAGCTTTCGGAAACGAGCGAGGCCGACTGGCGCGAACGGGCAGAGGATATCGGCGCGCTGATCGCGGCGATGCGCTCGGCACGCGAGGAGATCGACCAGATCAACGCCAGTTCCGCGGTCCGGCTGGTCGAGACGATGCGCGATGTCCAGCGCGAGGCGCATGCCGCCGCGGACGAGGCACGCCGCGCGATGGATCGCGCGATCACCGGCGCCACCAGCAAGCTCGGTGAAGACAGCGCTGCTGCGCTGGAAAAGGTGCTGCGCGGCAAGGCGGAAGAGCTGGTCGGCAAGCTTGAATCGGCGATCAGCCGCGCGGTCGGCGCCACAAGCGATGCCAGCCTGCACCTCAAGGACCAGCTGAGCCGGGTCGACGACCTTGCCAGCCATCTCGAGCGCCGGGTCGCCGAAGCGCGCGAACTGGCCGAGGAGCGCACCGACAACGATTTCGCGCGAAGGCTGGCGCTGCTGACCGAATCGCTCAATTCGGCGGCGATCGATGTCGACAAAATCCTCTCGACCGAGGTCAGCGACACCGCCTGGTCCGCCTATCTGCGCGGCGATCGCGGCGTGTTCACGCGGCGCGCGGTGCGGCTGATCGACAATGGCGAGGCCAAGGACATCGCTGCGGCCTATGAGAACGATCCCGAGTTCTTCGAGCTGGTCAACCGCTACATCCACGATTTCGAGGCGATGCTGCGCACCGTCCTGTCCACCCGCGATGGCGGCGTGATGGGCGTGACCTTGTTGTCGTCCGAAACCGGCAAGCTCTATGTCGCGCTTGCGCAGGCTATCGAGCGGCTGCGCGACTAGTCCCTCGTCGTTGCACTGACCTCTGCCACGGCAGGCGCATTTTCCCAGCCGCCGCCCAGCGCGCGGAACACCGCAACCTCGGCCTCGGCGCGGGCGGCTGCTGCCGAGCCGCTCGCGGCGCGTGCTGCCAGCAGGTTGCGTTCCACCTCAAGCAGTTGCAGCGCATTGTCGCGCCCCGACCGGAAGCGGATGCGGGTGATCCGCGCGACTTCGTCTGCGGCAGCCGCTGCGGTCTGCAGCGCCGCGTCCTGTTCGATGGCGGCCTTGAGCCGGGCAAGCGCCTGCTCGGTTTCCTGCAGCGCGGTGAGCACCGCGCCATCGAACGCCGCGAGACGGGCATCGGTCTGTGCCGAGGCGGCGTTGACGCGCGCACGCGCAGTCCCGTCGATCGGGATCGACCAGGAGATCAGCGGGCCCAGCGAGAAACCGAGATTGTTCGATTCGGTGAGATCGCCAGGCGACGTTCCGCCGATTGACAGCGAACCGGCCAGCCGGATCGATGGATAGAGCGCCGCGGTGGCAACGCCGATCCGTGCGGTGTCAGCCGCCAGCCGGGCTTCGGCGGCGCGGACATCGGGACGGCGTGCGAGCAGCGCGGCGCCATCGCCCACAGGAATGGCCACCCGCACCTTGGGTGGAATGGCACAGGCATTTGCGGCCGCATCGATCTGGCCGGGCGGGTCACCGGTAAGGGTTGCCAGGGCGAACAGCGCGGCACGGCGTTCGGCCTCGAACTGCGGCACCTGTGCGCGTGCCTGCGCAACCAGCAGCTCGGCATTGGCGACATCGCGCCGCTGGCCGCGCCCGGCGGTGAACAGCCGCTGGGTAAGGTCAAGCGTGCGCTGCTGCGCGGCGAGCGATTCGCGGGCGATATCCGCCTGCAGCCGGTTCGAACAGGCCAGCGCGTAGGTGCGGGCAACCTCGGCAGCGACACTGACCCGGGCAGCATCGAGCTCTGCCTGGGCAGCAAGCGAATCGCCGCGCGAGGCTTCGACCGAGCGGCGGATGCCGCCGAACAGGTCGATCTCGTAGGAGGCATCCGAGGCGAGCTCGTAGAAATCGAAGCGCAGCGGCTCTGGCGGGGCGAAGCCGACGCCGGCGTTTGCGCCGGTGCCGACCTGGTTGGTGGTGGCCGACCCGCTCGCCGAGAGCGACGGCAATTGCGCGCCCCTGGCCTCGCGCACCAGCGCGCGGGCGCGGCGCAGATTGGCGCTCGCCTCGCGCACGCTCGTGTTGCGCTCGAGCGCGCGGGTGACCAGCGCGTCGAGTGCCGGGTCCTCGAACAGTCTCCACCAGCCTTCGGGCAGCGGGTTCTGGGCGAAGCGCGGATCGGCGCTTTCGATGAATGCACCCTCGGCGACCGCGCCGGGGGTGGCGGGGCGTTCGAAGTCCGGGCCGACGGTGCACGCGGCCAGCGTCGCGCTCAGCGTGGCGCAGGCGAGCAGGCGGGATTTCAGGATCATGGCTGGCTGCCCTCCACGACAGGCTGGGCGGGGGGAGCGGGCCGCGGCAGATCGGCGCGTTTGCGGCTCGCCGACCAGGCCTTTATCCGGTCCTCGAGCGTCCGCACCATCACATAAAATGCAGGCGTGAACAGCAGGCCGAAGATGGTCACCCCGATCATCCCGAAGAATACCGCGATGCCCAGCGCCTGGCGCATCTCGGACCCCGGGCCCGAGGAGATCACCAGCGGCAACACCCCCAGGATGAACGCCAGCGACGTCATCAGGATCGGGCGGAGTCGCTGGGCTGCGGCATGGCGCGCAGCCTCAAGGATCGACTGGCCATGATCCTCGTTGTGCTTTGCGAATTCCACGATCAGAATGGCGTTCTTGGCAGCAAGCCCGATCAGCACCACAAGCCCGATCTGGGTGAGGATATTGTTGTCCCGGCCCATCAGATTGACCCCGAGGATCGCGGCGAGCAGGCACATCGGCACGATCAGGATCACCGCCAGCGGCAGCACCAGGCTTTCATATTGCGCTGCCAGCAGGAGGAAGACGAACACCACGCCCAGCAGGAAGACAAGCGTGCCGGTGTTGCCCGCGGCCTTTTGCTGGAAGGCGAGTTCAGTCCATTCGAAGTCGAACCCCTGCGGGAGCGTGCGCCGCGCGAGTGCTTCCATCGTGTCGAGCGACTGACCGCTCGAATAGCCCGGCATCGTGTCGCCCTGCAGCTCGGCGGAGCGGTAGAGGTTGTACCGCACCACGCGATAGGCACCCGAATCGTTGCGCAGGTTCATCACCGCGTCGAGCGGCACCATCTGCCCGCTGGACGACCGCGTGCGCAGCCGCCCGATATCGGAAATGTCGTCGCGATAGGGAGCATCGGCCTGCGCGGTCACCCGGAAGGTGCGGCCGAGGAAATTGAAATCGTTGATATAGCTCGATCCCAGATAGGTGCCGAGGGTCGAGAAGATGTTCTCCACCGGAACGCCCAATTGCTCGGCGCGGGCGCGGTCGATATCGGCGAACAGCCGCGGGGTACGGGTGTTGAAGGTGGTGAATGCGCTGGTGATCCCCTCGGTCTGGTTGGCCGCGCCCGTCATCGCGAAGGCCGCGCCTTCGAGCGCCTGTAGCCCGGCATTGCCGCGATCCTCGATGATCATCTTGAAGCCGCCACCGGTGCCCAGCCCTGCCACGGGCGGCGGGGCGATCACCAGGATGTTGCCCGCGGTGATGCTCGACATCGCGCCGCGCAACTCGTTGGCAACGTCTTCCGAACTTACCCGCGTGCCCGCTTCCTTCAGCGTGATGAAGATCGCGGCGGCATTGGGGGCGTTGGTGAAGGTCGCGCCGTCGAAACCGGCAAAGGCGATGGTGCTCACCACAGAAGCGTTCTTGAGCGCGATCGCCTGCGCGGTCTCCACCGCAGCGGTGGTCCGCTGCAGCGAGGCGCCCGGCGGCATCTGCACCACCCCGATCAGATAGCCTTGGTCCTGCGCGGGAATGAACCCGGCAGGCGTCGCGGTGAAGCGCCAGCCGGCAACCGCGATCAGCGCAAGATAGGCCAGCCCCATGAACATCAGGCTGCGGATGGTGCGTGCGGTCAGGCGGCCATAGCGCTCCGAAAGCTTGGCAAAGCCGCGGTTGAAGCCTCGTGCAAACTTCTTGCCCCAGCCCCGCCATCCTGCCGGAATATCCTGCTCTCCGTGGGTGCGCGGGCGCAGCAGCAGTGCGGCGAGCGCGGGCGACAGGGTCAGCGACACAAAGGCCGAAAAGGCGGTCGCGCCAGCGATGGTCACCGCGAACTGCTGATAGAAGGCGCCCGAAATGCCGGGGATGAAGGCGGTCGGAATGAACACGCCGCACAGCACCAGAGCGATCGCGATCAGCGCGCCGGATACCTCGTCCATCGTCTTGTGCGCGGCGTCGAAGGGGCTCAGCCCTTCTTCTTCCATCAGCCGCTCGACATTCTCGACCACCACGATCGCGTCATCGACGACGATGCCGATCGCCAGCACCATGCCGAACAGCGACAGGCTGTTGAGCGAGAACCCGAGCGCTGCGAGCACCGCGATGGCTCCTGCCAGCGCGATCGGGATGGCGATGATCGGGATGACCGCCGCGCGCCAGCTTTGCAGAAACACCAGCACCACGATGGCGACCAGAATGATCGCCTCGATCAGCGTATCCTGCACTGCGGCGATCGACGCCTCGACATAGGTGGTGGGGTTGTAGGGGATCGAATAGGTCATTCCGGGCGGGAAATCGCCCGATGCGCGCTTGAGTTCGTCCTCGACCTCCTTCGCTACGGTTAGCGCATTGGACCCTGGAAGCTGAGAGATCGCCAGTGCGACGGTCGGCCGCCCGCTGGAGAATGCGTTGATGCTGTAATCCTGCGCGCCGAGCTCGATCCGGGCGACATCGGCGAGCCGGGTCAGCGCCAGCCCGTCGCGCTTGACGACGATCTGGCCGAACTCCTCGGGACTGCTCAGCCGTCCCTGGGTTTGCACACCGAGCTGGAACGCGGTGCCATTGGTGTTGAACGGCGGCTGGCCGATCGAACCGGCGGACACCTGCGCATTCTGGGCGCGGATCTTGCCGACGATCTCGTCGACGGTGAGGTTGCGCGATGCCGCGAGCTCGGGATCAATCCAGACGCGCATGTTGTAATCGCGCCCGCCGAACAATCGTGCCGAGCCGATCCCGTCGATACGCGATATGCGGTCGATGATCTGCAATGTGGCATAGTTGGAGATATACTGCTGCGGCAGCGACCCGTCGGGCGAATAGAAATTGGCCACCAGCAGCAGGTCGGGCGAGTTCTTGCGCACGGTGACGCCGATCTGGCGGACCTCCTGCGGCAGGCGCGGCTCGGCCGTGCTCACCCGGTTCTGCACCAGCACCTGCGCCTGATCGACATCGGTGCCTTGCGCGAAAGTGACCGTGATCGCGAGGTTGCCATCGCCGGTCGAGGATGACGACATGTAGAGCATGTCCTCGACACCGTTGATCGATTCCTCGAGCGGCGCCGCCACGACATCGGCGATGGTCTCGGCGGTGGCGCCGGGAAAGCTTGCGCTGACCACCACGGTGGGCGGGGCGATCTCGGGATACTGCGAAACCGGCAGCGACGGATACGCCACCACGCCGAAGATCACGATCAGGATGGACAGCACCGCCGCGAAGATCGGGCGGTCGATGCAGAAATGGGCGATCCGCATCGGCTTAGCGTGCCGTTGCCTGAGCGGGCGCAGGCGCGGTGGTCGGCCGCGCGATCGGGGCATCGCCCTTGGCGCGCGCCTTGATCTGTCCCTTGCGCGGCGTCACCACCATGCCCGGCTGCATCCGGGCCAGCCCGTCGATCACGATCCGTTCGGTCGGGGCAATGCCGTCGCGAATCACGCGCAGTCCCTCGACCATGGGGCCGGTGGAGACCGGGCGCGGGGCGACCTTGTTGTCCTTGCCCAGCACGAACACCAATTTGCGGGTCTGGTCGGTCAGGATCGCCTCGTCGGGCACCAGCATCGCCTTGTAAGTGCCTGATCCCAGCAGCCGCGCGCGCCCGAACATGCCGGGGACCAGAAAGCCGTTGGGGTTGTCGACCATTGCATAGGCCTGGATCGTCCCGGTATCGGGGCTGATGCCGTTGTTGAGGAATTCCATCTTGCCGCGCCAGCGAAATTCGGGCTCGTCTGCGAGCTGGATCTCGACCGGATTTGCGGCATAGCGCGAGCTGCGCCGTTCGCCATCGGCGTCCTGGCGGATATATTTGAGGTAGAAGCTTTCTGCGCCGTCGAAGCTGAAGCGGATGGGATTGATACGGACCACGCGGGTCAGCTCGGTCTGCCCGGCGGTGACGAAGTCGCCAAGATCGACCAGACGGTTGGATATCCGGCCCGAGATGGGGGCGCGTACCTGGGTGAAGGAAAGATCGAGCTGTGCCGCCTGCCGGCGCGCTTGCGCGCCTGCCAGCGTGGCACGCGCCGAGCGCAGCGTGGCGGCCAGGTTGTCTGCCTCTTCGCGGCTGATGGCATCGAAGCCCAGCAATTCAGTGCCTCGTCCCGCTTGCGACTGGGCGTTGGCGAGGGCTGCACGCGCGCTGGCGACGCTCGCCTCGGCCTCGGCCAGATTGGCGCGGAAGGGCCGCGGATCGATGACGAACAACAGATCACCCTTGCGGACATCGCGCCCGTCGCGAAACGCGATCTGGGTAATCGGGCCAGAGACGCGTGCGACCAGCTGCACGTCCTCGTCCGCCGTGAAGCGGCCGATATACTCGTCCCAGTCGACGACGTCGCGTTGCAGCGGGGTCGCGACGGTGGCCGCAGGCGGCGGGGGAGGGGGCGGGGGTTCTGAACTGCAGGCGCCGGCCAGCAACGTGAACGCTGCCGTTACAAGCGCGCATCTGGGGGTGACGCGCATGATGATTTTCCATTTATGCTGTTTTGCGGCAAATTGGGCGCTGCCGTAGCGTAAGTCCAGCAAAAAGAGTTGCAAATTACAACTAATCTATGTTGATTTTTTGCAAGTGCGAAACGGAAACACGCAACCGCCGTTTTGGTTCCTGCCCAATTTGCCCTGTCGGCAAACGCCGGATGAGAGGTGCGCTTGTAGTGCGCCAACGCGGTTCCTATCTTTTAGGCCAGCTTGTGAACCGAGGGGGATTACCTGAAATGCTGTACCACGATGCCGACGATGATCACGATGTTGCCGGCAAAGGCAAAATCCCTGTTCCTGTGGATGTTCAACAGGCCATCGTCACGCTGCTGCGCTGGACCGGAGATGATCCGGATCGCGAGGGACTGCGTGACACCCCGCTGCGCGTTGCGCGCGCGTGGAAGGAATATTGCTCAGGTTACGACGACGACCCCAGCGTTCATCTCAGCCGCACCTTCGAAGAGGTCGGCGGCTATGACGAGTTGGTGCTGCTGAAAGACATTCCGTTCCAGTCGCATTGCGAACACCATATGGCACCGATCATCGGCAAGGCGTCGATCGCCTATATGCCCCGCGACCGGGTCGTCGGAATCTCGAAGCTGGCGCGCGTGCTGCACGGCTTCTCCCGCCGCCTGCAGGTGCAGGAACGGCTGACCGCGGAAGTGGCGGCGTGCATCTGGGAACATCTCCAGCCGCACGGCGTGGCAGTGGTCATCGAGGCCAGCCATAGCTGCATGACCGCGCGCGGCGTGCGTACCCCCGGCGTCAGCATGATCACCAGCCGGCTGCTGGGCTGCTTCCTCGACGATCACCGCTCGCGCGAGGAAGTCATGAGCCTGATGGGGTATTGATACATGTTTGGTCTCTCCCCTTCAGAGGAGAGACGCGAGACTCGGCAGCTTGCTGCCTAGTCGTAGCAGAGAGGGGGAGGCGTTTGGCGCCTTTCCCCTCTCCCAACCCTCTCCCCCCAAGGGGAGAGGGCTTTTTTGCATTCAGAGCTGCTCGAGCATGTAGTCCGCGCTGCTGACCTTGAAGTCGCCGGGCTCTTCGACGAACAATTTGTCCACCACGCCATCCTTGACGACCATGGCGAAGCGCTGGCCGCGCTTGCCCATGCCAAAGCCGCTGCCGTCCATGGTCAGGCCGACCGCGTCAGCAAAATCGCCATTGCCATCGGCGAGCATCGCAATGGAATCGGCGTTGGCCGACTTGCCCCAGGCGCCCATCACGAACGCATCGTTGACCGCGGTGCAGGCGATCTCGTCGACGCCCTTGGCCTTCAGCGCATCGGCCTTTTCCACGAAGCCAGGCAGGTGGCGCGCCGAACAGGTCGGGGTGAACGCACCGGGAACCGAGAACAGCGCCACGGTCTTGCCGGCGAAGAAATCCTTCGCCTCGACCTGCTGCGGGCCTTCGGCGGTGGCGCGGACGAATTTGGTGTTGGGAATGGTGTCGCCGACTTTGATCATGGAATGTCTCCTGCTGTGGTTGCACTGCTGGCTGCATGTTGTCGTGATGGCGCGGCAATGCAAGGGGGCTCGGACAGGCAAGGGTCGCGATCATCGCCCCACTGGCAGCGCTCGCTCGGGCTGAAATGTCATATAAAGGAATCTTTATATTTGCCTGTATCGCCGACTCTGGCTATGGGGACGGCAGTTTCCGATGGCCCTGTTGGCGCATCGGCCGTTTGACTCAGGAGAATTTACGTGGCCAGTGCCCCGACCCTCGACCGCCCCGATTATGTCGTCGCCGACATTGCGCTCGCCGATTTCGGCCGCAAGGAAATCACCATCGCGGAAACCGAAATGCCTGGCCTGATGGCCATCCGCGAAGAATATCGCTCTGAACAGCCGCTCAAGGGCGCCAAGATCACCGGATCGCTGCACATGACGATCCAGACTGCAGTTCTCATCGAGACGCTGGTCGCTCTGGGCGCCGAAGTGCGCTGGGCCACCTGCAACATCTATTCGACCCAGGACCACGCCGCTGCCGCAATCGCCGCGCAGGGCATTCCGGTTTTCGCCATCAAGGGTGAGAGCCTGGAAGAGTATTGGGAATATGTCGACCGCATCTTCGATTGGGGCGCTGAAGAAGGCAACACCTGCAATCTGATCCTCGACGATGGCGGCGATGCCACCATGTTCGCACTCTGGGGCGCGCGCGTCGAAGCCGGTGAAGAGCTGTTCACGCCTTCGAACGAGGAAGAAGAATTTTTCGTCAAGATCCTGAAGCGTCGTCTGGCACAGACCCCAGGATACCTCACCAAGACGGTGCAGGCGATCAAGGGCGTTTCGGAAGAGACCACCACGGGCGTCCACCGCCTGTATGACCTCGCCAAGAAGGGCAAGCTGCCTTTCCCCGCGATCAACGTGAACGATTCGGTCACCAAGTCGAAGTTCGACAACAAGTATGGCTGCAAGGAATCGCTGGTTGACGGCATCCGTCGCGGCACCGACGTGATGATGGCCGGCAAGGTCGCCGTCGTGTGCGGCTATGGCGATGTCGGCAAGGGTTCGGCAGCATCGCTGCAGGGCGCCGGCGCTCGCGTCATCGTCACCGAAATCGATCCCATCTGCGCGCTTCAGGCAGCGATGGACGGTTTTGCCGTGCAGACGCTGGAAGACGTGGTCGGCACCGCCGACATCTTCGTCACCACCACCGGCAACAAGGACGTGATCACCATCGATCACATGCGCGCCATGAAGGACATGGCGATTGTCGGCAACATCGGTCACTTCGACAACGAAATCCAGATCAGCGCGCTGGAAAACATGAAGTGGACCGAGATCAAGCCGCAGGTCGACATGATCGAATTCCCCGGCGGCAAGCGTATCATCATGCTGTCGAAGGGCCGTCTGCTCAACCTCGGCAACGCCACCGGCCACCCCAGCTTCGTGATGTCGGCCAGCTTCACCAACCAGGTGCTGGCGCAGATCGAACTGTTCAAGGGTGCCAACAAGTACCAGAACGACGTTTACGTTCTGCCCAAGCACCTCGACGAGAAGGTCGCGCGCCTTCACCTCGAAAAGCTCGGCGTCAAGCTGACCGAACTGACCAAGGAACAGGCCGAATACATCGACGTTCCGCTCGCCGGTCCGTTCAAGAAGGACGAATACCGCTACTGATGCGGCTATCCCGCTGACCGCGGGGGATTAAGATTGAAAAGCCCGCTTCGCATTGCGCGAGGCGGGCTTTTTTGCGCTTGGGTGCCTGCCCTTGCGGAGCATATTCTCCCCTCCCGCTTGCGGGAGGGGCAGGTCCGGCTTGCCGGACCGGGGTGGGCTGGGAGCACAATTGGCTGTTCAGGCCAACCCCGGCCTCGCCTGCGGCTCGTCCACCCCTCCCGCCTGCGGGAGGGGCGAGGCATTGCGCCCCGCCTCCATTCACCGCGCTACCTTCGTTTTCCGATTGCGCTTGGCGTTGGCGCGGCTAGCCTGAGCGTATACGAAAAAACACTCCGGGGAACATCACCATGAAAGCACTGCATCTGTCCGCCGCCATCGCGGCGCTGGCCCTGTCCATGCCCGCGCTGGCCCAGGGCAAGCCTGCGGACAAGACCGCCAGCTGGGACGTCAACGCGCCGCCGATGAAGACGCGCACCATCCCGATCAAGGTCGATGAAGGCACCTGGATGAACCTGGATGTCAGCCCCGATGGCGGCCGGATCGTGTTCGATCTGCTGGGCGATATCTACACCATGCCGATGAGCGGCGGGGCTGCGACTCGCATCGCAGAGGGGCTGGCCTATGAGCAGCACCCGCGCTTCTCGCCCGATGGCAGCCGCATCGCCTTCACCTCGGATCGCGGCGGCGGCGACAACATCTGGGTCATGAACGCCGATGGTTCGGACAAGCGCCAGCTGACCAAGGAGACGTTCCGGCTGCTCAACAACCCCAGCTGGAGCCCCGACGGCCAGTATATCGTCGCGCGCAAGCACTTCACCACCGGGCGCTCGCTGGGCACCGGCGAGCTTTGGCTTTACCACATCAGCGGCGGAAACGGCGTTCCGCTGGTCAAGCGCCCCAGCGAAGTTCACCAGAAGGAGCTTGGCGAGCCGATGTTCGCGCCCGATGGCAAGGGTATCTTCTACAGCAAGGATGCCACCGGCGGTCCGATCTTCGAATACGCGCAGGATTCCAACGGCCAGCTCTTCGTGATCGAACGCTATGACATGGCCACCGGCAAGGTCGAGCGGGTGACGGGCGGTCCCGGCGGCGCGGCCCGGCCCCAGCCATCGCCTGATGGCCGCTACCTCGCCTTCGTCCGGCGCGAACGCGCCAAGACCAAGCTCTACGTTCGCGACATGCAGACCGGCGAAGAGCGCAAGATCTATGACGCAATGGACCGCGACGTCCAGGAAACCTGGGCGGTGCATGGCGTCTATCCGAACATGGGCTGGACCCCGGACAGCGGCAAGGTGATCTTCTGGGCGGGCGGCAAGATCCACTCGGTTGATGTGGCGAGCGGTGGCGAGAGCGTGATCCCGTTCAGCATCAACGACACCCGTACGATCATCGACCCTATTCGCCCGCAAAAACCCGTCGCCCCCGATACCGTGGCGGTGACGATGCCGCGCTTTGCCAGCGTCTCGCCCGATGGCAGCCGCATGGTGTTCGAGGCGCTGGGCAAGCTCCACCAGCAGCCCGCCAGCGGCGGTGCGGTGCAGCCGCTGGTCAGCAATGGCGGCAGCGATTTCGAGCTGTTCCCGTCCTATTCGCGCGATGGCAGCCAGATCGTCTATGTCAGCTGGGACGATGCCCGGCTGGGCGAGCTCCGCGTCGTAGGCGCAGGCGGCGGCGAGGCTCGGACGATCAGCAAGACGCCGGGGCACTATCGGCGTCCGCAATTCTCGCCCGATGGCCGCTCGGTGGTCTATGAAGCCGGCGGCGGGGGTGGCCTGACGTCGGACGCCTGGGGCGCAGCGCCTGGCATCTATCTGCTCGATATCGCCAGCGGTGAGACCCGCCGGATCACGCCCGATGGCGGCGAACCGCATTTTGGCGCGACATCCGACCGGGTGTATTTCAGCCGCGGGGCGGGCGGCAAACTGGCGCTGGTCAGCACCGATCTCAACGGCGAAGCCGAGCGCACGCATGCCACCGGCGAGATGGTCAGCGGCTATGCGCTGGCCCCCGACGGCCGAACGCTCGCCTTCCGCCAGAATTACGCCGCGTTTGTGATGCCGTTCATGGCAGGTGCGGTGGATCTGGGCGCAGGCCGGGGCGGCGGGGCGCTGCCTGCGGTGCAGGTGAGCGAGGGCGGGGCGACCTTCCTCCAATGGAGCCATGGTGGCCGCCAGCTCAACTGGTCGCTGGGGCCCGTCGTCTATTCGGCCGATCCGGCGCGCGCGATCGCACCGGGCCCGGTTGGAAAGGCGGACGCCAAGTTCGCAGCGCCCAAGACCGGCGTCGCGATCAATGTCACCGCACCGGCGGACAAGCCTTCGGGCACGGTCGCGTTCACCAATGCGCGCATCGTGACGATGGCGAATGACGCAGGCGGCATCATCGAACGCGGCACTGTGGTGGTGCGCGATAACCGTATCCTTGCGGTGGGAGCGAACGTCGCTGTCCCGGCAGGCGCGCAGACCGTGGATGTCGCGGGCAAGACCATCATCCCCGGGTTGATCGATGCGCATGCGCACGGCCCGCAGGGGCAGGACGACATCATTCCGCAGCAGAACTGGAATGCGGTTGCGCATCTCGCGCTGGGGGTCACCACAATTCACGATCCCAGCAACTCGGCGGCGGAAATCTTCCCCGCCGCCAGCTATCAGCGCGCGGGCAAATATCTTGCCCCACGGATCTTCTCGACCGGCGAGATCGTCTATGGCGCCAAGGCCGCAGGGGTCTTTGCCGAGATCGACAGCCTTGCCGATGCCCGAGCGCACACCACGCGGCTGAAACTGCAGGGCGCACACAGCGTCAAGAACTACAACCAGCCCCGGCGCGATCAGCGCCAGCAGGTGGTCGCAGCGGCGCAGGCCGACAATCTTGCCAGCGTCGCCGAGGGCGGATCATTGTTCGGGATGGACATCTCGCTGATTGCCGATGGCAATACCACGCTGGAACACAACATTCCGATGGAGACGCTGTACGAGGATGTCCGCAGCTTCTTCGCGCAGAGCAAGGTCGGTTACACACCGACTTTGGTGGTGACCTATGGCGGTCCGGCGGCTGACCCCTATTGGCGCAGCCATATGGATGTCTGGAGCCACCCTATCCTGAGCAGACACGTTCCGCGCCGCCGTCTCGAGGCAACGTCTGTGCGCCGCGAGATTGCGCCCGAGGAGGATTATTCCGATACCGCATCGGCGCGTGAAGCGCTGGCGCTGGCGCGGCGCGGGGTCCCCGTGGGCATCGGCGCGCACGGCCAGGAAGAAGGGCTCGCATCGCACTGGGAGCTGTGGAGCTTCGTCAAGGGCGGCATGACCCCGCTCGAGGCGCTTCGCACCGCAACCATCAGCGGGGCTCGCTCGCTGGGCTTCGACAAGGACATCGGGTCGATCGAGCCGGGCAAGCTCGCGGACATGGTGATCATCGATGGCGACCCGGTTGCCGATATCCGCCAGTCCGACAAGATCACCCATGTCATGCTCAACGGGCGGCTCTACGACGTGCCGACGATGAACGAGACCGTGACCGGCACTGCGATGCTGAAGAAGTGGTACTGGGAAAAGTAGGGGACGAAGCCAGCCCGGCCGTGCCAGCCGATTTCTGTTCCCGTCACCCTGAACTTGTTTCAGGGCCCATTTCGCCGACTATAGCATCAGATGCTGCGGACAGATGGGTGCTGAAGCAAGTTCAGCATGACGGGTAGGGAGGGAGGTTTTGCAGTCGTGCGATTGGCTTTATGCAAAAGCGTTCGGCATTTTGCGCAGCCACCAAATTGAGCTACGGCCAACAGCAATGACGCGGGCGATTTCAAACAACCAATATGCGGCGATTCGGCCATGCTGATCGGCAACGGCAGCATGCTGGTGATTGCGCTTGTCTTCGCAGGGTGGACCGGCGCAGCGATCTGGGCACTGGTGACCGGGCTGCAGATGCGAAGGTCGGCGAGCACCGCGCGGCGCCAGTTGCGCAGGCTCACGCGGCTGGTCGATTCAGGGCCCGCAGTCCCGCTGATCGTGCGGTCGGATTCGCGGATCGAGGGACCTGAAAAGGTCGCGCGCTGGCTGGGCCTTGCCAAACTGCCGCCGTATCTGTCCGAGCTGGCGCAGGAGGACAAGGGCCTGCCGCGCGATGCGCTCGACGCCTTGGGCAAGCAGATCACCACCGCGCAGAAGAGCGGCGCGCCGTTCGAGACCGCGGTCACCGCTCTGGGGTCGAACCGGCGGCTGCGGATCGAAGGCAAGCTAGCCGACCCGCAGACGATCGCGCCGGGGGCGGTGCTGCTGTGGCTCTACGACGCGACCGAAAGCGAAACCCGCATGGCCGACCTCGCCGATGCCGAGGCAGAAGCCAAGCGCGCGTTCGATGCGCTGTCCGGGCTGATCGAGGCCGCGCCGATCCCGATGTGGTTCCGCCGCGAGGATCTGTCGCTGCTGCTGGTCAACACCGCCTATGTCCGCGCGGTCGGCGGGCAGGATGCGGCGGACGTGGTGCAGGCGGGGCAGGAGCTTGTCGAAACCATCGACGGGCTCACCCCGATGGCAGTCGCCGCGCGCGCGATCGAGAGCAACGCGCCGTCGAGCCGCACCGTCACCACCACGATTGCCGGAACCCGGCGCGCGATGGAGATCGTCGATCTGCCGATCAGGGGCAGGGGCGTTGCGGGGTATGCGATCGATGTCCACGATCTCATCCTCGCGCGACAGGCAACCGACCGGTTCCGCGATGCGCAGCGCGACATGCTCGACAACCTTTCGGCAGGCGTGGCGCAGTTCGACGCGCAGCGCCGTCTGATCTTCGTCAACCAGCCGTTCGTGCGAATGTTCGCACTCAAGCCGCAATGGCTACAGGACGGGCTGGAGTTCGAACGGCTGATCGACCGGATGCGCGAGGCGGGGCGGGTGCCCGAGGTCCGCGATTTCCCCGTCTGGCGCGACGAGAAGCGCGAATGGTTCCATTCGGCCGAGCCGAAAGAAGAGGTCTGGCTGATCCCCGATGGCACGCACCTGCGCGCCATTGCCCAGCCCACCCCCGACAACGGCTTGCTGCTGGTGTTCGAGGATCGCACCGAGCAGGTGCAGCTGGCGAGCGCACGCGACACATTGCTGCGCGTGCGCACCGCGACCTTCAACAACCTGTTCGAGGCGCTGGCGGTGTTCACATCGGATGGCCGGTTGCATCTTTGGAATACGCGGTTCGGTGCGGTGTGGGATGTCGAGGAGGGCGTGCTCGCCCAGCATCCGCGTGCCGACGAACTGCTCAAGGCGATAGCGCCGCGCCTCAAGCGGCCTGCGCAGATCTCCGCGCTGCGCGAGGTCATCCGCGCAGCAACGCTCGACCGGGTGCAGCGTGCAGGCCAGCTGGTGATGAAGGATGGCCGGGTGTTCGATTTCGTCGGCATCCCGCTGCCCGATGCGAGCGCATTGTTCACGATGATCGACGTGTCCGACGCCAAGAAGATGGAAGACGCGCTACGCGAGCGCAACGAGGCTCTGGTCGAGGCGGATGCGATCAAGACGCGGTTCCTCGCCAACATGAGCTACGAATTCCGCACCCCGCTGACCTCGATCGGCGGTTTTGCCGAGCTGCTCGCGAGCGGGGTTGCAGGGCCTTTGTCCGAACAGGGTCAGGATTATGCCAAGGCGATCATCGATTCGGTCGAACGGCTGTCGGCGCAGATCAACATGGTGCTCGATCTCAGCCAGAGCCAGGCAGGCACGCTGCCGCTCAAGCTCGAGCCCACCGATATCGGAGCGCTGCTGGTCGATGTCGCCAAGGGTGCGGCGGGGCTTGCGGGCGGTCGCAACATCGCGCTCGAACTCGACGTCAAGGGCCAGCCCGGCAGCGCCGAGGTCGATCGTGCGCGCTTCGGTCAGGCGATTGCGGCGGTGGTCGACAATGCCCTGCGCTACACGCAGGAGGGCGGACGCGTGCTGCTGCTGGGCGACCGGTTCCGTGGCAAGTTGCGGATCGTGGTGTCCGACAACGGCCCCGGGCTTGACGCCCGCGCGCAGGCGCGCGCGCTCGATGGCGTGTTGCAGGCAGACGAGGCGGGCGGAAAACCGTTGCAGAAGCGCTCCGGGCTTGGTCTGCCGCTAGCGAAGAACCTGATCGAGGCGCATGGCGGCAGGATGGAGCTGATGAGCGAGCCCGGCGCGGGAACGATCGTCACGATCCTGATGCCATGACGCTGCAGATCGCATCGCTGGAGGCCATGCAGGCGTTGGGAACGGCGCTGGCCGAGGTCGCACAGCCCGGTGATGTCATCGCGCTGTCGGGTGATCTGGGCGCGGGCAAATCGACGCTGGCGCGGGCGATCCTGTTGGCGCTCGGCTTTGCTGGCGAGGTGCCCAGCCCGACCTTTGCGCTGATCCTGCCTTATGATCCGCCAGAGGTCCGCATTCCGGTGATCCATGCCGACTTCTACCGGCTCGATGGCGCGATGGAGCTCGACGAGCTGGGGCTCGATGCGGGCGATCCGGCGCTGCTCATCGCCGAATGGCCCGAGCGGGTTGGTGGCCTTGATGGGCCGGACACGCTGGAATTGCGGATCGAGGGCACCGATGCTAGCGAGCGCACGATTACTGCGCAGGCCGGATCGAACTGGCACGCGCGCTGGCAGCAGATTGCAGGTGGTGTGAGTTGAACGATCGTGATTCGGTTATCCGGGGTTTTGCCGAGGGGGCAGGTTGGGGCGGTGCAGAGATCGCACCAATCCCCGGCGATGCCTCGTTTCGCCGTTATTTCCGGGTGATCGAGGCGGATCGCCGCGCGATCCTGATGGATGCGCCGCCGCCGGAGGAAGACCCGCGCCCGTTCATCGATGTCGCACGCTACCTGACCGCACAGGGCCTGCGCGCGCCAGAGATCATCGCGGCCGATGCCGAAGCCGGGCTGGTGCTGCTCGAGGACTTTGGCGATGTCCGCATGCGCGAGACGGTCGATGCTTCTGACGGCGAAACCGAGCGCACGATCTATGGCAAGGCGATCGAAACGCTGGTGCATCTGCACCAGCGCACCGCTGCCAGCGTGCCGCTATACGATCGCGCTGTCTACCAGCGCGAGGCCGGTCTGCTGACCGAATGGTATTGTGCCGCGCGCGGGCTGGATGTCGATGTTGCGGGCTATGTCCGCGCCTGGGATCAGGTGCTCGATGCGATGGATGCTTCTGCGCCGCAGGTCACGGTGCTACGCGATTATCACGCCGAGAACATCATGCTGCTGGACGATGGCAAGCAGGGGCTGCTCGATTTCCAGGACGCGCTGGTGGGCGATCCGGCCTATGATCTGGTTTCGCTGCTGCAGGATGCGCGCCGCGATGTTGCACCCGCTTTGGAGGCCGAGATGATCGCGCATTATCGCGCCCTGGCCAATCCGGCCTATGATTTCGACACCGCCTATCATGTGCTTGGCGCGCAGCGGAATGCCAAGATCGTCGGCATTTTCGTGCGGCTGTGGAAGCGCGACGGCAAGCCGCGCTATCCGCTGATGATCCCGCGTGTATGGGAGGCAATGGAGCGCGATCTCAAGCACCCCGCGCTGGCACCTGTCGCGGCGTGGTTCGACGCAAATATCCCGGCAGAATTGCGCGATCCTTGCGCCACTCTCGGTGGCGAGTTCGCGCTGTGAGCGTCCGCGCGCCATTTGCGCGTACCGCGATGGTGATGGCTGCCGGGCTCGGCAAGCGCATGCGCCCGCTCACCATCACCACCCCCAAGCCCCTGGTGCGCGTGGGCGGCAAGCCGCTGATCGACCATGTCATGACGCACCTTGCCGAAGCCGGGATGCAGCGCGTCATCGTCAACGTGCATTATCTCGCCGACGCGCTCGAGGCGCACCTCAAAGCGCGCGATTATCCGTTCGAGGTGATGATCTCCGATGAACGCGAGCTGTTGCTCGAGACCGGTGGCGGGCTGGTCAAGGCGTTGCCGATGATTCAAGAGGATCCATTCTTCTGCCTCAACAGCGACAATGTCTGGCTGGAGAGCGCGCGCTCGTGCTTTGACGAATTGCGCGCGGCATGGGACGACAGCCGCATGGATGCGCTGCTGCTGCTGGTGCCGCACAGCCGCGCGGCAAATTATCAGGGAGTGGGCGATTTCCACCTCGACCAGATGGGCCGGATCATCCGTCGCCGTTCGGGGCGGGTCGCGCCCTATATCTATACCGGTATCCAGCTGCTTTCGCGGCGGCTGCTGGCGGGTGCTCCCGAGGGGGCATTCTCGACCAACATCCTGTGGAACCGCGCCATCGCCGAGGACCGGTTGTACGGCATCGCGCATCTGGGCCAGTGGTTCGATGTCGGCACGCCCGGCGCGATCGAGCCCACGGCCGAGGCGCTGTTGAATGCCTGACCCTGTCCAGACCAGCGTCTATGCCATCGGGGCGCAGCGCGGGTTTGCGGATGTTCTGGCGAGAGGGCTGCTCGGCCGTTTCGGGAAGGACCCGCTTGGCCTTGCCCGCGTCACGCTGCTGATCCCCAACCACCGCGCCGGGCGTGCGATCACCGAGGCGCTGGTGCGGCATGCGGCGAACGGCCTGCTGCTGCCGCGCATGGCGTTGATCGGCGATATCGATCTCGACGAGAGCCTGGGCGCTTTGCTCGATCCGCTGGGCGAGGGCGAGATCGTCCCGCCCGCGGTCGATCCGCTCGAGCGTCGCTTCCGGCTGGCGGCGATCATCGCGCGGGAGGGCGCGGGGCGGCCCGGCGCGCAGGACCCGGCAGAGGCTCTGCGCCTCGCTGCCGAATATGCGCGTGTGCTCGACCAGTTGCAGATCGAGGAGAAGACGCTCGACCAGCTCGACGCGGTCGATGTCGAGGCCGACCTCGCCGACCACTGGGCGCAGGCCCGCGACTTGTTCGTCCGTGTGGGGCGCGCCTGGCATCGGGAGCTTGCCACCGAGGGGCGGATCGATCCTGCCGAACGACGCAACCGGTTGCTCGCCAAGACCGCCGAGCGCTGGCGGGTGAGCCCGCCCGACAGCGCGGTAATCGCCGCCGGTATCACCACGGCAGCCCCGGCTGTTGCGCGATTGCTGCGCAGCATTGCGCACCTGCCGCAGGGCATGGTGGTGCTTCCCGGGCTCGATCTGGAGATGGACGAGGCTCTGTGGGAAGCGATCGGTTCGCCGGTCCCGATGACCATTCTGGGCGAAGCGCCGCCTGCCGAACGTCCCGCGATCACTCACCCGCAATATCATCTCAAGCAGTTGTTGAATGCGATGGACATCTGCCGCGATGAGGTCCAGCCGTGGCTGCCCGAACCGCGCACCGGGCTGGTCGCCGATCGCGCCAATTTGCTGCGCAGCATTTTCCTGCCCGCAAGGCTCAGCGACCGCTGGGTCACGCTGGCGGCAACCGAGCGCCGCACAAAGGGCATCCGGATCATCGAAGCAGAAACGCCCGATGAGGAAGCGCAGACCATTGCCTTGCTGGTGCGCCAGGCGCTCGACATACCCGTGCGCCGCATCGCGATCGTGACGCCGGACCGCACGCTTGCCGCGCGGATCATTGCGCATCTCAGGCGCTGGAACATCGAGGCGGATGACAGCGCGGGCGAGGCTTTGCCGGTGACGCCGCCGGGGCGTTTCCTGCTGGCGGTGGCGCACTGCCTGGCCGAAGATTTCGCGCCGGTCGAACTGCTCGATCTGCTCAAGCATCCACTGGCCCAGCCGGGCGAGGGCAGACTTGCCTGGCTCGATCAGGTGCGCGCGCTCGACATAAGGCTGCGCGGGCCCCGGCCGGCCCAGGGGCTGCGCGGGATCGATGCCAGCATCGGCCAACCCGAGCTTCGCGAATGGTGGGGCGGCGCCAAGGCGCTGCTGGCGCCGATCGCGCAATTCCCGCGCGATCCGCAGCCGCTGTCCAGCGTCATCGCCGCGATTGTTTCCACGGCCGAGGCGCTTAGCGGCCAAGCCGTTTGGAACGGCATCGCCGGGCGCTGCGCGTCCGATCTTGTGCAGCAACTGCTCGCACGCACCGGCAGCCATGACCCGCTGGTGACAAGCACCCAGGCCGCAACCATCCTGTCGCGGCTGATGGCCGAGAAGGCTGTGCGCCCGCCCTTTGGCAAGCACCCGCGCGTTGCGATCTACGGTCTGCTCGAGGCGCGCTTGCAGAGCGCCGATCTCGTCATCTGTGCCGGTTTGAACGAGGGCGTATGGCCGCAGATCCCGTCGCCCGATCCCTGGCTGGCACCGATGGTGCGCAACGCGCTCGGGTTGCCGCCGCTGGAGATGCGCGTCGGGCTTTCGGCGCAGGATCTGGCAGGCGCGCTCGCTTCTCCCGAGGTGGTGCTCACCCGTGCGCGCCGCGATGGCAGCGCACCCACGGTCGCCTCGCGCTTCCTGCTGCGTCTGCAGGCGGTCGCGCCCGACAAGGACATGGAGGATGCCGGCACGCTGGCGCTGGCGCGCGCGCTCGACCGGCGCATGCCACAGGTGCGGATCGAAAAGCCGGCACCGCGACCCACGCGCGCGCAGCGCGCAGTCAGGCTCTCGGTGACCGAGCTCGATCGGCTGCGCGCCGATCCCTTCGCCTTCTATGCCAAGCGGATACTCGCGTTGCGATCGCTCGACCCGGTCGATGCCGAACCCAGTGCGGCGTGGCGCGGCACGCTGGTGCACGAGATTCTGGAGCTTTGGCACAAGGAGGATGGGCTCGATCCCGTGGCATTGGTGCCGCGCGCCAATCTGTTCCTTGCACGGGCCAACGTCCACCCGCTGATCAAGGCGCTGTGGCGGCCCAGGCTGGTCGCGGGGCTTGAATGGATCGTCCAGCAGACGCTCGACAATGCCGAATCCGGACGCAGGATGATCGATGCCGAACGCAGCGGCGAGATGGTCATCGATGGGGTGAAGATTTCGGGCAAGGCCGACCGCATCGACCGGATGCCAGACGGAACCCTCGCGATAGTCGATTACAAGACCGGCAAGCCGCCCTCTGCCGCGCAGGTGGAAACCGGCTTTGCGCTGCAACTGGGGCTGCTGGGGCTGATGGCCGAGCGCGGCGGGTTCAACGGCGATGCCGAGCGCGCCCCGATCACCGGCAGCGCCACCAATTTCGAATATTGGTCGCTGATCCGCAGTAAATACAGCGAAACCGGCTTCGGTCATGTCGATAGCCCCGTGCTCAAGCCGGGCAAGCGCAGCGGGCTGGCCGCCGAAGCGGTGGTCCCTACCAGCGAAAAGTTCCTCCGCGAGGCGCTGGCCAACTGGATATTGGGCGATGCGCCGTTCGAGGCCAAGCTGGTGCCCGACCATGCGCTCTACACCGAATATGACCAGCTGATGCGGCTTGCCGAATGGTACGGCCGACAGGATGGTCGCACAGGGGGCAACACGGCATGAGCGGCGCTGCGGCAAGTCTTCACCCGCTGCACGGTGACCAGGCGCTGGCGGTGTCGCCCTGCGATCAGGTCTGGCTCAGCGCGTCTGCCGGGACCGGCAAGACGCAGGTGCTTACCGCTCGGGTGTTCCGGCTGCTGCTGGAACCCGGGGTCAATCCCGATGCGATCCTGTGCCTTACGTTCACCAAGGCCGGCGCAAGCGAGATGGCAAACCGCATCAATGCGCAGCTCGCCGCCTGGGTGCGAATGAGCGATACTGCATTGGGCGCGGACCTGCGCTGCATCGGCGCGGCGGTCGATCCCGACACGCTGATCCGCGCGCGCCGCCTGTTCGCGCGCGTGCTCGATGCGCCGCAGGGCGGCCTTCGTATCCAGACGATCCACAGCTTCTGCCAGTCGCTGCTGGCGAGCTTCCCCGAAGAGGCCGGGCTGGCGCCGGGCTTCCGCCCGATCGAGGACCGCGACCGGGTGCAGCTGGCGCGTGACACGCTGGGCGCGATGCTGGTCGAGGCCGCACGCAATGGCGATGCGCGGCTGTCGGACAATCTGGAAGCGCTGAGCCTGAAGCTTGGGGCAGAGGCGACCGAAAAATTTCTGATGCGCTGTGCGGCCAAGCCAGATTCCATGGACATGCTCAAGGGCGACATCCGGCCCTATGTCAACGCGGCCCTCGGGCTGAAGCGCGATGAGGATGGCGGCGATCTTTCGCGGCTGTGCAGCGATGGCCTGTTCGATATCGGCAACCTCGAAGCGCTGCAGGAGAGCCATGTCCGCTGGGGCACCGCGACAGGGCAGAAGTTCGCCGATGCCATCCAGAGCTGGTTGGACATGGGCGACGACGAGCGTCTCGAGCATCTAGACCTGATCTGGTCGGTGGTCGCGATCGCCAACGGCAACTTGCGATCATTCACGACCTCGCCCAAAAAGGTCGACCCCGATTACCCCTACAAGGCCGAGAGCCTGTACTCGGATCTGCTCTCGTTGCGCGAGCATGTCGCGCTGATCGGCTTTTCGGGCGATTATGCCCGCGCGCTCGAGGTTGGCCGCAGCTTTGCGTGGAGCTTTGCCGAAGCCAAGCGTCAGGCGGGGCTGCTCGATTTCGACGACCTGATCCGGGCCGCGGCAGAGCTCCTGTCGGGTTCCACGATGGCGCAGTGGATTGCGTTCAAGCTCGATCAGCGCTTCGACCATGTGCTGGTCGATGAGGCGCAGGACACCAACCCCAGCCAGTGGGCGATCGTCGGCGGGCTGATCGCGGACTATTTCGCTGGGCAGGGCAGCAAGGCGGACCGGTTCCGCACGCTGTTCACGGTGGGGGATTTCAAGCAGGCGATCTTTGGGTTCCAGGGCACCAGCCCGCAATATTATGCCGCCGCGCGGCACCGCATCGGTGCGTTCGCGCAGGATGCAGGCCAGCCCTTCCTGGCGCTGAGCCTCGATCGCAGCTTCCGTTCGACCCAGCCGGTGCTCGACATGGTCGACGCGGTGCTGGGCGAACTGGGGCCTGCAGCCCTGGGGATTACCGACGACACGCTGCCGCTGCACGAAGGCCGTGCCGGGCCGGGTGTGGTCGAGCTGTGGCGCCCGGTGGGCGACAGTGTCGAGACCGAGGACGGCGAGAGCGAGGCCGGAGCCGAAGGCGAAGCCGCGGAGGAATGGCTGTCGGGCGCGGACCTGCGGTTCGCACATCAGCTGGCAGACCGTATCGCAGGCTGGCTGAACCCCGCATCGCCAAAGCGGCTTTGGTTGGCGCGGCGCTCGGATGGCAGTTCGGGCTGGGCCGGTGCAGGCGATATCATGGTGTTGCTGCGGCGGCGCGGCGAGCTGGCGTCGCTGATCGTGGCGCGGCTTTATGCGGCGGGCGTCCCCGTTGCAGGGATCGATCGGCTACGGCTGGGCCAGCCTCTGGCGGTTCAGGATCTGGTCGCGGCCATCCGCTTTGCGTTGCAGCCGCTCGATGACCTGACCTGTGCCGCGCTGCTGGTATCGCCCTTGTGCGGGTGGACGCAGGACGAGCTTCTCCATTACGGCCATCGCCCGGACAAGCGCGCTTTGTGGCCGCATCTGCGCGATCAGGCGCGCGATGACGCAGGCCTGCAGGCGCGGCTGGAGACGCTCTACGCGCTGCTCGGCATGGCCGAATACGGCACCGCCTATGATTTCCTTGAGCAGGTGCTTACCGGTCCCATTCAGGGTCGCGCCCGTCTGGTCGCGCGGCTGGGCGGCGAGGCGCTGGACCCGATTGCCGAGCTGCTTTCGCTCGCGCAGAAGTTCGCCTCCAGCCATGATGGCGGTCTGCAGGCGTTCCTGCACTGGTTCGATGCCGGCGACGAGGAGATCAAGCGCGAACTGGCCGGGCAGTCGGACATGGTGCGGGTGATGACCGTGCACGGCTCCAAGGGCCTGCAGGCGCCGATCGTCATACTTGCCGATGCCTGTGTCGACCCGGCGCGAAAGGTGGACAGCAGCTTCGACTGGCCGGTGGAGATCACGGGCGCCGACGCCACGATCGATCTGCCGGTCTACAGCCTGCCCAAGGCCGAGCGGGTAGGGCCGCTTGCCGAGGCGCACGATGCCGCGCGCGAGGCCGATATGCAGGAGCATTGGCGGCTGCTCTACGTCGCGATGACTCGCGCGGCCGAGCAATTGTATGTCGGCGGAACGCTGGGCCGGCGCGCCAAGGAACCGCCCGAACAAAGCTGGTATGCCGCAATCGAACGCAGCTTCATGGGGCTGGGCTGCGACTGGTGCGACGAGGGCGACGGCGCCTTCCGCCGCTTCGGCAGCGGCGCGCTGCCATCGGACCAGGCACAGGCGCGCGCCGAGGTCCGGTCTGCTGAATCACCCGCGCTGCCGGATTGGGCGCTGACCCCCGCCGCGCCCGAGCAGCGCCCGCCGACCCCGCTGGCGCCGTCTTCGCTCGGCAAGGACGACACCGCCAGCCCCCCGATCTTGGGCGCTGACCTCGCCAAGGCGGCCCAGCGCGGGCTGATCATGCACAGCCTGTTCGAGCGGGTGCCCGCGGTGGCGCGCGAAGACCGGCGCGAGGCGGCGCGGCGCTGGCTGGCGAGCCAGCACGGCATGGCCGACAGTGCCGAGGCCGATACGATCATCGATTCCGTGAGCGCGGTGATCGATCATCCCGACTGGGCCGACATCTTTGGTCCCGGCGCTCTTGCTGAGGCGCCGATCGCAGCGGTGGTGGGGCTGAACGTCGTTACTGGAACGGTCGACCGGCTGCTGATCGAGCCCGACCGGGTGCTGGTCGTGGATTTCAAGACCAGCCGCCGCCCGCCGCGCAGTCTGGAGCAGCTGCCGATCGCGCATGTCCGCCAGATGGCGGCCTATGTCGCGGCGCTGCGGCTGATCTTTCCGGGGCGGGTTGTTGAGGCCGGGTTGCTGTATACCGCGACGCCGCAGCTTTTCGTGCTGCCCGATGCTTTGCTCGCCGCGACGAAGCTGGACTAAGCCACGGCACAGGAATAGTTGGGGCGCACGCCTTGAGCGGCCCGACTGCCGCGCTTACATTCCACACCAAGTCACCAACAAGGAGTTATCCCCATGGCCACCACTGCAATCAGCGATGCAAGCTTCGATGCCGATGTCCTCAAGTCCGACAAGCCGGTGCTCGTCGATTTCTGGGCGGAGTGGTGCGGCCCGTGCAAGATGATCGGCCCGGCTCTCGAAGAGATCAGCGACGAGCTTGCGGGCAAGGTCACGATCGCCAAGATCAACATCGACGACAACCCAGATGCCCCCGCCAAATACGGCGTGCGCGGCATTCCCACCATGATCCTGTTCGACAAGGGGCAGATCGTCGAAACCAAGGTCGGCGCCGCGCCCAAGAGCGCTCTCAAGAGCTGGCTCGAAGGCGCACTTCCGGCCTAAGTGAGTATCGCTGCCGCTTCGTCCCACAGCCGGGGTGAGGCGGCGGCGATCATTCCGGTGCGGCGGTCGCCCGGCAGATAGCGCGAACCGTCTAGCCGCGCCGCCTTGCCGCCCGCTTCCTCGACGAACAGCACGCCTGCGGCATGGTCCCATGGCAGCGTGCGCTCGAACAGCGTGACATCGTTCTCGCCCAGCACCAGACGGGGATACTGCTCGGCGGCACAGCGCGGTATGTCGACGAGGCGGAATCTGCCTTCGGCTGCGCGGTTGATCGCGCTGCGGCGCGGCTCCTCGATGAACAGGGTCGAGATTGCCGCGACGGGTAGCTGCTCGCCGCTCTCGCGGGCGGTGACCGGCAGATCGTTGATGAACGCGCCGCCGCCGCTCACTGCGTGGCACATGCGGTCAGCCAGCGGATCGTAGAGCCAGCCCGCCACCGTCTCGCCGCGCTCGACCAGCGCGATGATGATGCCGAACGGCGGATGGCCATGGGCATAATTGTGTGTGCCGTCGATAGGGTCAATGATCCAGGCAGTGCTGTCGTTGACACGTTCGATCAGCACCGGGTCAGCCTCGACCGCTTCCTCGCCGACGATGCTGGCCTGCGGAAGGATAGCCGCGAGCCCCGCGCTCAGCCGCCTTTCGCTTTCCTGGTCGGCGATTGTCACTAGGTCGCCCGGGGTCTTCTCGCTGATCTGGGCCGAAGACAGCTGCTGATAGTGGTGCAGCACGACCTCGCGCGCGACGGTGCGGATCAGGTCCGAGACGGGGGTGTAGAGCGTGTGCATCAGGTCAGCGCGATCATGACATTGGCGGCAAAGCCGGGGCGCGTCTTGAGCCGGTCATACCACGCCTTGACGCGCGGCATATCCGGTCGCGGCATCGCCAGCGTGAACCAAGTATGCGCATAGGTACCCATCGGGATATCGGCGATGCCGAAGTTCTCGCCGGTCAGCCAGGGTTGCTTCGCCAGCACATCCTCGAGCATCGCCATCATCCTTGCGGTGGTCTCCGCTCCCCTGGCAATGACGGCGGCGTCGTGTTCTTCGACGGGCTTGCGCACCAGCATCAGGAACACATCGCGCTGCGCATCGGCAAAGGCGAACTGCCAGTCCATCCATTTGTCCGCCGCGGCGCGCTGCTCCAGATCATCGGGCCACAGATGCGGGGCGTAGCGCGCTGCAAGATAGCGCAGGATCGCGTTCGATTCCCACAGCACCAGCCCGTCATCCTCGATCGTCGGGATCAGCGCATTCGGATTGAGCGCAAGATACGCCGCATCCATCCCGAACTTGCCGCCGACATCATGGCGCACATAGTCCAGCCCGATCTCCTCTGTGAGCCACACGACCTTCTTGACGTTATGCGAGTTCAGGCGGCCCCAGATGGTGAGCATTCAGCTTAGCTCCGGTAGTCGGCGTTGATCGAGATATAGCCGTGGGTGAGGTCGCAGGTCCACACCGTTGCGCGGCCCTGTCCCAGCCCGATATCGGCCTCGACCAGAATCTCTTGCCCCTTGAGGTGCGCCGCAACCGGGGCTTCGTCATAGCCTTCGACGACGACCCCCTGGGCTGCAACCTCGACCCCGCCGAAGCGGATCGAGAGCAGGTCGCGCTCGGCAGGTTCGCCGGCTTTGCCCACCGCCATGACGACGCGGCCCCAATTGGCGTCCTCGCCCGCGATCGCGGTCTTGACCAGGGGCGAGTTGGCGATCGAGAACGCGATGCGGTGCGCGCTCTCGTCGGACACTGCGCCGGTCACCCGCACCTCGATGAACTTGCTCGCCCCTTCGCCATCGCGCACCACCAGATGCGCCAGCTGCCGGCACAGATCGGCCAGCGCGGCGGCGAACGCATCCGCGCCCACGCTGTCTATCGTCTCGAGCCGGGGATGATCCGCCTGGCCGGTGGCAAAGGCGAGCACGGTATCGCTGGTCGAGGTGTCGCTGTCCACGGTGATGCAGTTGAAGGTATTGCGGTTGGCCGCGCCCAGCATCTGCTGGAGCAGCGCGGGCGCGATGGCGGCGTCGGTGAAGATGTAGCCCAGCATCGTTGCCATGTTGGGCGCGATCATTCCCGAACCCTTGATCACACCGACCAGTTCGACCCGCCGGTCGCCGATCATTGCGCTGGTGGTTGCGGCCTTGGCGAAGGTATCAGTGGTGCCGATGGCGTCGGTCAGATCGCGCCAGCTGCACGGGGCTGCGGCGAACGCCGCGTCGAGACCCGCGCGCGCCTTGTCCTGTGGCAGCGGAACGCCGATCACCCCCGTGGCCGAGACGAACACCTCCTGCGCCGCGCAGCCGAGCTGTGCCGACACCGTGTCGACGACCATCTGCACCGCATCGCGGCCCTTGCCCCCGGTAAAGGCGTTGGCGTTGCCTGCGCTCACCACCAGCGCGCGGGCGCTGCCCTGGGGCAACGCACTGCGGCACCATTCGACTTCGGGAGAGGGGCACTTGCTGGTGGTGGTGACGCCGGCGACTGCCGTTCCGGGAGCGAGCTCGACAAGGCTCAGGTCGCAGCGGTCCCAGTCCTTGTACCGCGCGCGCGCCACATGCGGGGTGACGCCGGCGATTGCCGGAAGTTGGGGAAAGGGAAGCGCGAGCGGCGAGACGGAATGGGGCATGATGCGATCCAGCAAGAGCGAACAGTGCGCCCGGCACTAAGCCGGATTTTGCCCCATGCAAGCCTTTTGCCTGGAAGCGCCCGGGTCGTGGTCTGGATCGGTCGGGCAGGGGCTCTTGGTGCGGGCGGTGGGACTCGAACCCACACTCCTTGCGGAACCGGATTTTGAGTCCGGCGCGTCTACCATTCCACCACGCCCGCCAAGAAGCGGCAGCCTATAACGGGTCGGGAAATTCCTGCAACCCGCAAAAGCCACCGCTGATCCTGGCCTCGTTCAGAGCTTCAGATCGCGCGCGATCGCCTTCTTCGTCGCATCGCCATAGGGTGGCAGGAAGCCGCCCAGCTTGGCCACATCGATCCGCGGCTGGCTGTAGATCGACTTGGCATGGCTGAAGGTTCGGAAGCCATCGAGCCCGTGATACGCGCCCATCCCCGAGGGGCCAACGCCGCCGAACGGCAAATCTTCCATCGCGACGTGGAAGATCGTGTCGTTGAGCGTGACCCCGCCCGAAACGGTGCGATCGGTGACGTTCCTGGCCTCATCGCCGTCCTCACCGAAATAATACAGCGCTAGCGGGCGGTCACGGCCGTTGACGTAGTCGATCGCCTCATCGACCGTGGTGTAGGTCTTGACCGGAAGGATGGGGCCGAAGATCTCGTCCTGCATCACCTTCATGTCATCGGTGACGTTGCGCAGAATATGCAGCGGCATCTTGCGGCTGTTGGCCGATTTGAAATCCTCGTTCCCCGGATTGACCTCGATCACCTCCGCGCCCTTTTCGCGCGCGTCATCGAGATAACCGGTCAGCCGCTGGTGATGGCGTTCGTTGACCACAGCGGTGTAGTCGTCGTTGGTCAGCAGGGTCGGGTACAAGGTGCCCGCGGACTGCTTGATGTTCTCGATGATCTCGCTCTCGTCCTCGCGCGGGACATAGAGGTAATCGGGTGCGATGCAGATCTGGCCGGCATTGAGCATCTTGCCCATGGTGACCCGCTGCGCCGCCTTGGCCTTGTCTGCCCCGCGACCGATGATCGCGGGCGACTTGCCGCCCAGCTCGAGCGTGATCGGAACCAGGTTCTTGGCGGCAGCGCGCATGATGTGGTGGCCGACGCTGGTCGCGCCGGTGAACAGCAGATGGTTGAACGGCAGCTCGGAAAACGCCTGGCCCACGTCCGGTCCGCCGGTGAAGAAGGCGACTTCGCTCGCATCGAAGAACTGCGGGCCGAGTTCGGCGAGCAGGTTCGAGGTCTTTTCGGTGTATTCGCTGTTCTTGATCATCACCCGGTTGCCCGCAGCAAGCGCGCCGATGGCGGGGGTCAGGCAAAGCTGGATCGGGAAATTCCAAGGCGCGATGATGCCGACAACGCCCAACGGCTGATATTCCACCCGTGCGCGTGCGCCCAGCAGCCCCAAGGGAAACTGCACCGAACGCTTTTCCGGCTTGGCCCAACTGTCCATGTGCTTGAGTGTGTGCCGCGCGCAGTTGAGCACGCTAACGATGTCGGTCATCTTCGACTGCTCGGCACTGCGATGGCCAAAATCCTCGCTCATCGCCGCGACCAGTGCGTCGGCGTTGTCGTGAACCAGCTTCATCAGCCGCTTGATGCGGTCCTTGCGGACAGCCATGGGAACGGGCAGCTCGGCAAGGAATGCCGCCTTCTGCCGGTCGAGAACTTCGGTCAGCTGATCAGCCTTGAGCGCAGCGTCGGTCATGGTCGCCATTCATCGTCTCCCGATTGTGTGTTTCGCGGTGGAATAGCGCGATAGGTTGCGAAATGAAATGGCTTTGCGCCCGCAGCGCGGACGCAAAGCCTTCGCTTTATCCTGGGATTTACTTCGCCGGAGTCAGCTTGAGCAGACGACCCTTGGAGCCGCGCGCACCGTCTTCCAGCACCCAGATCGCACCGTCCGGGCCCTGTTCGACCTCGCGGATGCGGCCTTCCATCGCCCAGTTGTCGGCCTTTTCGGCGTTCTCGCCGTCAAGCTTGACGCGCACCAGCGCCTGGCCGCTCAGCGCGCCGATAAACGCGCTGTTCTTCCATGCCGGGAACAGGTCACCGGTGTAGATCATCAGGCTGCTGGGCGAGATGACCGGGGTCCAGAACACCTTGGGCGGCACGAAGCCGTCTTCGGGCGAATGGTCGGGGATGTCGCGGCCGTCGTAATGATCGCCGTTCGAAACCTTAGGATAGCCGTAATTGGCGCTGCGCTTGACGAGGTTGAGTTCGTCGCCGCCCTTGGGGCCCATTTCGGAATTCCAAAGATTGCCCGCGCTGTCGAATGCAAGCCCCAGCGGGTTGCGGTGCCCATAAGACCAGATCTGCGCCTTGATCCGGCCCTGATCGTACATCGGATTATCCGAGGGGATGCCGCCGGTCGGGGTCAGCCGCACGATCTTGCCGAGATTCTGCTCGAGATCCTGAGCGGGATCGAACTTCTGCCGCTCGCCCGAGGAGATATACATCATGCCATCGGGGCCGAAGGCGATGCGGTGGCCGTAATGGCCCTTGCCGCTGACCTTGGGCTCCTGCCGCCAGATGACCTGCATGTCCTTCAGGCTGGCACTGCCATCCGCCGCGGTCACCATCTTGGCGCGGGCGACAGCAGCGCCGCTGGTATCGCCTTCGCCGGCCTCGGCAAAACTGAGATAGACAAAGCCGTCATTGGTGAAGTCGGGCGACAGCACGACATCGCCCAGACCGCCCTGGCCGCCATAAGCCACCTTGGGGGTGCCCGAGACATCGACCATTGCAGGCTTTCCGTCCGCGCCAAAGCTGACCAGCTTTAGAACGCCCTTCTTCTCGGTGACCAGCGCGCGGCCATCGGGGAGGAAGGTCATTGCCCAGGGTTCGTCGAACGCGGCGACTTCAGCGGTTTCGAAAGGCAGGCGATCGACCGGGGAAATCGCAGCGACTTCGGTGGCGGCCTCGCCGCTGGCCACGGCTTCTCCGCCGCTGTTGCACGCAATCAGGGCGAGCGGCAGCGCGGCGCTCAGGGTCAGTCGGTGCATCAGGGTCACTCCGTTTTTCATGGAAACGATCATCGCCATCCGGGGACAGATTGCAAATGATTCGGGATATTTGCGCTCGTTTGGCGGGGCGGTGCTTGCGGTCGCAAAGGCCTTGCGGCAGAGACGCACGATGACCCGGTCCGGTTCCCTCGATCTGCCCTTTTGCCTGTCTGCAACCATCGCGGGTGTGGACGAGGCGGGCAGGGGTCCGCTGGCGGGTCCCGTGGTCGCCGCAGCCGTGATCCTCTGCCCGGATGGTATCGAAGGGCTGGCCGACAGCAAGGTGCTGAGCGCTGCAAAACGCGCACGGCTGGAAGCCGAAATCCGCGAGCGCTGCAGCTTCGGGATCGGTATCGCCAGTGTCGAGGAGATCGACGCGATCAACATCCTGCAGGCGACGATGCTGGCGATGACCCGCGCTGTCGAAGCGTTGGGCGATGATCCCGGACATGTGTTGGTCGATGGCAACCGGCTGCCGCGCTGGCGCTACCGCGCCGAGGCGATCGTCAAGGGCGACGCGCTGCATCCGTGCATCTCCGCAGCCTCGATCCTTGCCAAGCAGCACCGCGACCGGATGATGCTCGCCGCTGCGGCAGAACACCCGCATTACGGCTGGGAGCGCAACATGGGTTACGGCACCGCCCAGCACCTTGCCGCGTTGCGCGAGCATGGGCCTTGCCCGCTTCACAGGAAGAGCTTTGCCCCAGTGGCGCAGGCAATGCTGCTCTGACGCAATTTTTTTGCGTGCCGAGTCCTCGATGTCACACCACTAGGCGTTGAGTCCCGACCGGTTAACAAGACTCAACATCTGGATTTGGACTCATTGTGTTCCGCCGCCCGCCCGCGGCGTTAACCATTTGAACACCCGGAATCCCTAGGGTTTTGGCCTTGACCGATGGTCGCCGAGGACTCATGCAGGGCCCTGTTCCAAGGGTATGTGGGGGTAAAGATGGTTTTGACTGGCGAGATGATGGCGCCTGTGGTGCGCAAGGCGAAGGCGCCGGTGCGCGTGCGGCCCGCGGCCAAACCCGAGCTGCCCCTGGGCCAGATCCTGCGCGGCGACTGCATCGAGGAAATGCGCAAGCTTCCCACCGGTTCGATCGACATGATCTTCGCCGATCCGCCCTACAACCTGCAGCTTGGCGGCGACCTTTTCCGGCCCGAGGGCGGCCGCGTCGATGCGGTCGACAACGACTGGGACAAGTTCGACACCTTCGCCGCCTATGACCGGTTCACCCGCGAATGGATGACCGAGGCGCAGCGCATCCTCAAGCCCGATGGCTCGATGTGGGTGATCGGCAGCTATCACAACATCTTCCGCGTCGGCGCGACGCTGCAGGACCTGGGCTTCTGGATCCTCAACGACATCGTCTGGCGCAAGGCCAACCCGATGCCCAATTTCCGGGGCACCCGCTTCACCAACGCGCACGAGACGCTGATCTGGGCCTCGCGCGACGAGAAGTCCAAATACACCTTCAATTATCGCGCGATGAAGACGCTGAACGACGAGTTGCAGATGCGCTCCGACTGGGTGATCCCGATCTGCGGCGGCCAGGAGCGGTTGAAGCGCGGCGGCACCAAGGCGCACCCGACGCAGAAGCCCGAGGCGCTGCTGTATCGCATCCTGCTCGCCTGCACCAATCCGGGCGATGTCGTGCTCGACCCGTTCTTCGGCACCGGCACCACCGGTGCAGTCGCCAAACGGCTTGGCCGCGAATGGATCGGCTGCGAGCGCGATCCGATCTATTGCGAGGTCGCCGAAGAGCGCATCGAAGCTGCGCTGCCGCTCGATGAATCGGGCTTGAAGACCATGCAGTCGCCCAAGAGCCAGCCGCGCGTCGCCTTCGGTACGCTGGTCGAAACGGGTTTTATCCAGGTCGGCGCGGTAATCATGGACAAGGCGCGCAAGCACCGCGCAACGGTTCGCGCCGATGGCTCGCTGCTCACCGGCGATCATACGGGATCGATCCACAAGGTCGGGGCGAGCTTGCAGAATGCGCCGTCGTGCAACGGCTGGACCTATTGGCATATCGAGACCAAGGACGGCCTCAAGCCGCTCGACAGCCTGCGCCAGACCTATCTGCTCGCCACCGAGCCCTGAGGCCCATGTCCGGCACAATCTATATCCGGCCTGTCGGGCTGGCCGAAAACCCGCAGACCTTCGATGGCGCCACCATCCGGCTGGGCAACAGCCTGGTGTGGTGCCATCTGCTGGCGATCGAGACGATTGAGGCGGGCAGGCTGGTCGCGCGGCAGATCGTGCCGGTCGATGGCTTTGCCGACGCGCTTGCAACGATGCCCGGTGACCAGGCTGACGGGGCTCGCACCCAGTTCGCCAATCTGTCGCGGCAGCACCCGCCGCTGGCACTGGGCGACCGGATGCTGCGGTTCGACCAGCCGCAGGTGATGGGCATATTGAACGTCACCCCGGACAGCTTTTCCGATGGTGGCCGCTTTACCGACGATCCCGCTGGCGCGGCTGATGCAGGCTTTGCGATGCTGACCGCGGGCGCATCCTTGATCGACATCGGCGGCGAATCCACCCGCCCCGATGCGCCGGTGGTGTGGGAAGGCGACGAGATCGCCCGCGTCGTCCCGGCGATCAAGGCGCTTGCCCACAGTGGCGCGATCCTCTCGGTCGACACCCGCAAGGCTGCGGTGATGGAGGCCGCGCTTCAGGCTGGCGCGCACATCGTCAACGATGTCTCGGCGTTGCTGTTCGACAGCCGCGCGATTGATGTCGTCCGCCAGGCAGGGTGCCCGGTGGTGCTGATGCACGCGCCCTCGCAGGGGCAGAACCCGCACACCGGTGCAGGCTATGGCAATGTCGTGACTGACGTGTTCGACTGGCTCGAGGCACGGATCGCTGCGGTGATCGCAGGCGGGATTGCGCGCGATCGCATCCTGATCGATCCGGGCATCGGCTTTGGCAAGTCGCTCGCCGACAATCTGGCGCTGATCAACGCGCTGCCGCTGTTCCACGCGCTGGGTCAGCCGATCCTGTTCGGTGCCAGCCGCAAGCGGATGATCGGGGCGCTGTCCAACGAGGCACCTGTCGACGCGCGGCTGGGCGGATCGATCACGCTTGCGCTGAGCGCGATCGGGTCGGGCGCGCAGATCGTCCGGGTGCATGACGTACCCGAAACCGTGCAGGCGGCGCGCGTCTGGCGCGGGTTGCGCGATGCCGCCTTGACGATGCCGGGTCTGGACTGACACACGGGCGGGCATGACCAGCTTTGTCCTCTCGCTCGCCGTGCTCACTGCCTTCGCGCTGATCGCAGGCGCCATCGTTCTGCTGCGGCGCGGTCAGCGCAAGCAGCCGGTGCTGATGCTGATCCTGGCGGCGGTGATGATCGGCAATGTCGTGATCTGGTCCATCCCGACGCCCAGCGGCGATGTCCTGGCCGACAAGCCAGAACTTCCCAAGAATTAGGCCTGGGCCGGCGGTCAGGGCTGCACGGTCCGCCTGCGCCGCTGCTTTTCCAGTATAGCCTGCTCTGCCTCGTCGAGCGCGACCGAATCCGCCAGCACCGCGCCGCGCTGGCCCAGCGGACGGTCGGCGCCCACGGTTGAATCGCGGAAAGTCTGGCGCTCGGTCTCGGCATTGATCTCCGCGCCGATCAGCACCGCATAGGCCGACAGGAACAGCCACATCAGGAAGATCACGATCGCCGCGAGAGAACCATAGGTCGCGTTATAGTCGCTGACATTGGCGGCGTAGAAGCCGAAACCCAGCGTTATGCACAGCCACAGTACCGTCGATGCCATCGAGCCCAGCGACAGCCAGCGCCACTTGGCGGCGCGGCGATCGGGAGCGTAGCGGAAGAAGATTGCGAAGGTCACGCTGACCAGCATCGCCGCGACAACCCAGGTCAGCGTCTGGATCAGCATCAGCGACGATGCGCCAATATAGGGCGCCAGAAAGTTGCGGACATAGCTGAACAGCGAGATCGACACGAGACCGACCACCGCGATCCCAGCCATTCCCAGCGTGATCATCACCGCGACCACGGTGGTGCGGAAGAACCCGCGGGTTTCGTGCTCTTCATAGATGATGTTGAGCGCGCGCATCATCGCGGTCGCCGCGCGCATCGCGCCATAAGTTGAGAACAGCAGCGCAAGTACCAGCCCCAGGCCCTGCTGGGTCGAACTGGTGGTGACGATCTGCAGCAGCTGTTCGCGCACGATCACCAGAACCTCGCTCGGCACGACCTCGTTGAGCAGGTCGAGGCTGTTGGCAACGGTCCCCGGATCGGCGATCAGCCCGTAGAGTAGTACGATGACCGCGATAAGCGGCACGAACGCCAGGAATACGAAGAACGCGACGCCCGCCGCGAGCAGCGCGAGGTTGTGCACCCCGTTCATGACATAGACCCGCTTGATGATCGCCCACCACGCGCTGGGCGGCATATCCAGCGGAGAATGGGCCCTGGCGCCGGGCACCTGATCGGCCAGCGCCTCGACGTCGGCGGGCATGGCGCCTGCGTCGGCAAGGGTGGCGGGAGGTGTGGAGGCCATGGCTACTTCGCGTCTGTGACTGGGGCAGGGGTCGGGGCGGTTGCCGGCTTGCCAAGTTCGGCGCGGGCCCGCTCAGCTTCGCGTGCGGCATTGAGCTGCTTTTCGGTATCGGTATCGATGCTGCGCGCCTTTGCGGCAAGATTGCGCGATTGCTGCTCGAACTTCGTGTCAAAATCCGGTTCGGCCTGGCAGCCGCCGAGCAGCACCATCGCCGTGCACGCCATCAGAAGAATGCTGCTCCGCATCAATAGTCCTTTCGGTACTGGACGTTGACATTCGATCCGCCGAAGCTGCCGACCTGGCTCAGCACCGACAGTGCCTTGCTCAGGCTGATCTCGATCTGCGTCGCTGTAAAGCCGCGCGTGTCGGTGATGATTTCGACGTAGACATCGTTCGAGATATACTGCCCCACCGCGAGCGAGGTGCCGCGCCCGGTGTCCTCGTCGGCTCCCAAAATGCGCAGCCGGTCGATGCCCGATGCCGATTGCAGCACGCCCAGCGGGTTGAGCCCGCCGGTGCCGCCGCGCAGGCTGTTGAGCGAGGCGGCGAGCTGCACCGCCT
>NZ_LJHP01000039.1:0-32456 GCF_001295965.1 Blastomonas sp. AAP25 | reverse complement strand
GGCTCGGGTGCCACCGCGACCAATTACGACTTCTCGTACGTTCCCGGCACGCTGACGATTACGCGCGCGCTGCTGACAGTCACCGCGAACGACGCCACGCGCGAATATGGCCTCGCGAACCCGGCCTTCACCGGATCGGTCACAGGTTTCCGCAATTCGGACACCGCGAGCGTCATCAGCGGGCTGGTCTATGGCTCGGTCGCCGCAATCGGCAGCGATGCCGGGGCTTATGCGATCACCGGATCGGGTGCGAGTGCGACGAACTACGACTTTGCCTATGTCTCCGGCACGCTCACGATCACCAGGGCGCTGCTCACCGTGACGGCCAATAATGCCACGCGCGCGTACGGGCTTGCCAACCCGGCGTTCACCGGCAGCATCTCGGGCCTGCGCAACGGCGACAGCGCGAGCGTTGCAGCGGGCCTTGTCTTCGGTTCCGTCGCCACGACCGGCTCCGACGTCGGCAGCTATGCAATCACCGGCAGTGGCGCCACCGCGATCAACTACGACTTCGCCTATGTTCCCGGAACGCTGACGATCACGCGCGCGCTGCTCACAGTCACCGCCAATGACGCGACGCGCGAATATGGCCTGGCCAACCCGGCCTTCACCGGATCGATCAGCGGCCTGCGTGTGGGCGATAGTGCGGGGGTGGTCAGCGGGCTGGTCTATGGCAGCGCCGCGACAGTCGCATCGAACGTCGGCACCTTCGCGATCACGGGTTCCGGTGCCACCGCGACCAATTACGACTTTGCCTATGTTCCCGGCACGCTGACGATCACCAGAGCGCTGCTGACGATCAGCGCGGACAACAAGGCCCGCGAATACGGGCTGGCCAACCCGGCGCTGACCAGCACGATTGCCGGCTTGCGCAATGGCGATACCGCATCGGTTGTCAGCGGACTGGTGCTGGCGACCGGCGCCACCCAGGGCTCGGGCGTCGGCAGCTATGCCATCGGTATTTCGGGGGGCAGCGCGCTCAATTATGACTTTGCCTATGTTCCCGGCAGCCTGACGATCACGCCCGCGCCGCTGAGCGTGACCATCGACAGCAAGACCCGGGTCTATGGCACGGCCAATCCGGTGCTGACCGCCAGCATCTCGGGGCTGCGCAATGGCGATACCGATGCGGTTGTCTCCGGCCTCAGGTTGCGCACCGGCGCGATTGCTCGCAGCGATGTCGGCGACTATCTGATCACCGGTTCCGGGGCGGTCGCCGCCAACTACCGGTTCGATTACGTGCCCGGCACGCTGACGATCACCAAGGCGCTGCTGCAGGTCCGCGTCAACAATGCCACCCGTGAATACGGTCTCGCCAACCCCGAATTCAGCGCGTCGATCACGGGCTTCCGCAACGGCGACCGCGCCAATGTGGTGAGCGGGCTGGTGTTCGGCACCCCCGCCACGATCGGCTCCGATATCGGCTCCTATGCCATCACCGCATCGGGGGCATCGGCGCTCAATTACGACTTTGTCTATACGCCGGGGCGGCTGACCATCGATCAGGCACGGCTGCTGATCACCGCCAACAATGTGGTGATGCATCAGGGCAATGGCGATCCGGTGCTGACCGTGAGCTATTCGGGGCTGCGCAACGGGGATACCGGGGACGTCGTCACCGGCCTGGTGCTGCGCTCCACGGGCGGCGGCACCGCAGCGCCCGGGCAGTATGTCATCAACGCCTCGCGCGGGACCGCGCGCAACTACCAGATCACCTATCGCCCCGGGGTGATGACCGTGCTGCCGCCGATCGTGCCGCCTGCGCAGGACCCGCCGGGCACCGGTGGCGGCCCCAATCCGCCAGCCGCCAGTCCTCCGGCTACCAATCCCCCTGCCGGTACCCCGCCAGCGGGCACCCCGCCAGCGGGTGCACCGCCTCCAGGCACTCCGCCCGTCACCGATCCGCCGGGCACATCGGCGCCGGTGACGCCGCCGCCGCCCGGCGGGGGCACGAGCGTCGCTGATCCGGTGGCCGTGGCCCCGGTCGGCACGGCCGCTCCCTCTCAGCCGCCATCGGCAACGCCTGTCGCGGCGCCGATTGCCGTCATCACCATGCCGGGCCAAGGCAGCGTCAGCGTCCCGGTTCCGCCCGACAGCACTGCGCCGCTGCAGGTTCTGCAGGGGCTGGCTGCTCCGCTGCCGGTGCTGATGGCGCCCGAAACCCGTCCGGTGGACGCAGCAGCGCCTGGCACCCCGTCGCGCGACGGTGGACAGCGCACCGGCTGTACGTATATCAGCCTGTGCTCTGCTGCGCCGACGCCCCTCTGGACCTTCCAGCCAGCCCAATGAAGAAAGATTGATCCGATGCACGTCATGCTTCGCACCCTTGCCGCTGTTGCACCCGCCCTGCTGATCTGCGCGCCGCTGGCCGCCCAGACCGCGGCGCCTGCTGCTCCGGCCACTCAGCCGATCACGCCCAAGAAGGTCGCCGATGGTGCCAAGCCATGGACCACCGGGTGCAAGGGCACGGGCGAAGCGGAAATCTGCGATACCGTCCAGTCGCTGATCGACGAGGCCAATGGCAAGGAAGTGATCCGCGTGGCCATCGCCAAGCAGAAATCCTCGGGCAAGACCGGGCTGCTGGTCAAGGTTCCGCTGGGCGTCCGTCTGGATACCGGCGCTTTGATGCAGATCGATGGCGATCAGGCCAAGGGCATCGACAAGATCGTGTTCAGCCGCTGCCTGCCCGAAGGCTGCATCGGCGAGAAGCCGCTGGCACCGGCCGATATCGATCACCTCAAGAAGGCCCAGAAGCTCGAGCTGGTCTTCCTCGATCTGGAAGGCAAGCCGATCGTGATCAGCGTTGTCGCGACCGGGCTGGGTGCAGCGCTGGCGACCTTCTGACAAGCACGCCGATCATGGCCATCAGACCCTTTCACCTCGCGTTTCCGGTCGACGATCTGGCGGCCGCGCGTAGCTTCTATCGCGACGTTCTGGGTTGCGGCGAGGGGCGGTCTTCCGATCAGTGGATCGATTTCGACCTGTTCGGTCACCAGATCGTCGCGCATCTCGATCCTGCCGCCAGCAGGGCCGACGCGCACCACAATCCGGTCGACGGGCATGATGTGCCGGTGCCGCATTTCGGGGTAGTGCTGACCATGCCCGACTGGCAGGCGCTGGCCGAGCGGTTGCGCGCTGCCGGCACGCGCTTCGTCATCGAGCCGCATATCCGCTTTGCTGGGCAGGTGGGCGAGCAGGCGACGATGTTCTTCCACGATCCGGCGGGCAATGCGCTGGAGTTCAAGGCCTTTGCCGACGACGCGATGCTGTTTGCGAGCTGAGTCGGCGCTGCCTGCGAACAATACTCGAAATTCAACTATCTCACCCCGTCACCCCTGCGCAGGCGAGGGTCCCGCTAGTGCGCTAAGCTTTGCGCGAAAGCGGGATTCCCGCGTTCCCGGGAATGACCAAAGTGGTGCTTAGCGCACCGCCAGATCGGCGGGCAGCGTCGGTTCGCTGATCACCCGCTCCATCGCGGCCCAGCGGGCCTTGGGGGAGGGGCCGGCGGCCTCGACGAACGCCTGCACCATGTCCTGGCCCAGTCCGTAGTTGATGACATAGCTGCGATAGGTGTCGGTAAAGCCGATCGACTGTTTGGCGCGCGCCTCGCTCATCAACTGATACTTTTGCGTCAACGCGATTGCCTGGGCGCGGTCGATCTGGCCGTCGAGATACATCTGCGCGATGGTGAAGCGCGCGCCGCGAAGCCCGGTCAGCGCCGTTTGCAGCCGAGCGAGCCGCGCGGCATCGGTGGTCGCAAGACCCGCCAGCGGATAGAGCTCGCGCATCTCGAAGGCGAGCTTTTCATTGCCCGGGAAGGCGAGGTCTATGCCGTAATTGGCCGATCCCTCGGCGATCAGGCTTTGCGGGCTGTAGAGCGGATAGACGCTGTATTCCATCCAGCCACGCGCGCGCATCAGCCGCTGTTCGAGCAGATAGTTGAGCGCGTGGTGTCCGGGATAGCCCTCGTGGCAGCCCAGATCGACCGCGCGGCTGATGCGGATGGGCAGATCGGTGTTGATCTGGATCAGGCTGGCAAGGTTGCCCTGATAATAATTGTAGCCGCTCCACGGCTTACCGGTGACGAACTCCATGCGGAAGCTCTCGCCTTTGGGTAGCGGGATGTGCGCGGCGGTGCGCGCGCGGCATTCGGCGATGGCGCGGTCGAACACGGGCTTGAGCCGGTCGGCGGGGATGACGAAGCGCTCCTGAAACGCATCGACCCGCTCGGCGAGCGTGCCGGGGCCCGGGAGCAGCGTCTCGATCTCGGCCAGCACCGGATCATAGCTTTCCAGCGGGCGGATGTCGGGAGTGGCACCGAACAGCCCGAGCGATTCCTCGCGGAAGCTCAGCTTCTCGCCGCGCAGCATGCGCAGACGGGTGCGTGCGGCGTTAAGCTGCGCGCGCAGGAAGGTCGCGCGGCGCCGGACCAGAGGCTCGCGGGCGGAGACATCGACAGCGGCGAGGGTCTGATACAGGCTATCGACCGCCTGCGCGAGCGCCGGCAGGGCACGCGGCGCGGCCTCGGCGGCGCGCTTCCATTCGGGAGGGCCATAATAGGCATCGATATAGCCGTCCTCATGCGTGCCGATTTCCAGCGACAGCATGACATATTGCCGGGCGATGGCATCGAGCGGATCGGCGGGTGCTGCGGTCTGCGGCGCGGGCTTGGGGGCGCAGGCAGCCACCAGCAGCAACAGCGCCAACAGGCCGAAACGGTTGATCCTGATCATCTGCGCATGTCACCTTTCGTTGGTCTGCAGGGCCGTGATTCCGCTTGCGGCGCAGGCGGCCTAAGCCCGATCGCGCCCTTGCCGGGTCCGGCGGGTCTGGCACGGCTGCGGATATCCGTCTATCGCCAATGGCAAGGCCGGTCCACCCTTGGCCGAGACGCTTATGGTGAGATGACATGACCGACCAACCCGCGCCCAGCGCTGAAACCCCGAGGGCCAGGCGTCTGTCGTCGACCATGGGCGAGTTGGCAACGCGAGTTGCAGGGCCGCTGGGCAGCTGGTGGCGTGGCACGGTGATCCCCTCGATCGAGCACCGCGCGGTGATCGCCAAGGTCGATGACGAATCCAGCCTGACCCCGCGTTATGCGTTCATGATCCTGATGTCGGCGGGCATCGCGGTGCTGGGGCTGCTTCTGTCCTCGCCTGCGGTCGTCATCGGCGCGATGCTGATCTCGCCGCTGATGGGGCCGATCATCGGCCTGGGCTTCGGCATGGCGCTGGTAGATGGCAACGAGATCCGCCGGACCGCGATGACGCTGGCCGGCGGGGTGCTGCTGGCGGTGCTGTTCACCGCGCTGGTGGTGTTCTTCTCGCCGATCAAGGACATAACGCCCGAGATCGCGGCGCGCACCCGCCCCAACCTGTTCGACCTGCTGGTGGCGCTGTTCTCCGCGCTCGCCGGAGCCTATGCGATGATCCGCGGGCGCGAAGGCACCATCGTCGGAGTGGCGATCGCCACCGCCTTGATGCCGCCGCTGGCCACGGTCGGCTTCGGCCTGGCGACACTCAACGGGACCGTATTCTTCGGCGCGCTGCTGCTGTTCGTCACCAACCTGATGACCATCGCCATTGCTGCCGCGGTGATGGCGCGGCTCTACGGCTTCGGCCCCAAGCTGACCAGCCGGCAGAGCGGGGTACAGGCGGTGATCATCACCGCAGCGTTCCTGGCGCTGGCGATCCCGCTGGGCTATTCGCTCAGCCAGATCGCATGGGAAGCGCGTGCGCAGCGCCAGGCACGCGATGTGCTGGCCGAGCAATTTCCCGGCCAGGCCAAGATCGACCAGCTCGATATCGATTTTTCGAGCGACCCGCTGATCGTCCGCGCAACGATCCTGACCCCGGAATATCGCACCAACGCTGCCCGGCTGGGCGAGGGCGCGCTGCAAAAGGCGCTGGGGCGGCCGGTCAAGCTCAGCCTTGACCAGTTCCGCGTCGGCACGGCGGCGGGCGATGCGGAAGCGGCGCAACTGGCATCGGCATCGGCGCGCGAAAAGGCCAGCAAGGAACGCGCGGCGGTGGCGATGGTCGGGCGCGAGATGGCGATCCTCGCGGGGGTTTCCCCCGATGCGGTGCTGGTCGACCGAGACAAGAGGCTGGCGCAGGTGCGTGCAACGCCTCTCCCGGGAGCAAGCCTTGCCACCTATCGCGCGCTGGAACAGCGCATGGCGCAGGCCGAGCCGCAATGGCAGATGCAGCTGATCCCGCCGCCGCTGGCGTTGCCGTCGATCCGGTTCGAAGGTGACGAGCCCAGTTCCGCCGGCGCAACCGACCTTGCGCTGGCGATCTGGGCGGCGCGGCGCACCGGGCTGCCGGTGAACGTCGGCGGCGAGGGCGCAGCTGCCGATTATGTTTTGACGAAGTTGCGCGAAGCAGGCATTAAAGTACAGAGCAACGGATCGCGCAATTCTGACGGATCCATTCCGGTGGATTGGGCGCTTTGACAGGGTCGTGACCGGCCCGCCGGGGGGCACTGCTTGGGACCGATCGAACAGGCATGGGGCGACGCACAGTGTTCGACGCTGGCCTGTCACCTTTTGGCCTGGACCGACTTGCTGGCAACCGAACTTCTTCTGTTCGCCGGGATATGGTTCTTCATCGGCGCGATGGATGATCTTGCGCTCGACGGCGTCTGGCTGTGGCAGCGGCTTTTCGGCAGGCGTGATGGCCGGGATGCCCCGCTGACCTTCGAGAGCACGCCGCGCGATGCGGCGCCTGACCCGTCCCCCCGCCATGCGGTGTTCGTTCCCGCCTGGGATGAAGCCGATGTGATCGGCGACATGGTCGGCCACTGCCTGCATCGCTGGCGGCAGGAGAATTACCGCCTCTATATCGGCGTCTATGCCAATGATCCCGCCACCGGCTTTGCCGCCTTGCGCGGCGCGCGGGGGGATGGCCGGGTGCGCATCGTGCCGCTGGGAATCACCGGACCCAGCTCCAAGGCCGATTGCCTCAATCGCATCTGGCTTGCGATGCGCGCGGACGAGCGCGAGCAGGGCTTCGCCTTTGCCTCGGTGGTGCTGCACGATGCCGAGGATGTCGTCCATCCCGACGAGTTGCGGGTGTACGACCGGCTGCTGGGCGGGCACGCCTTTGTCCAGCTTCCGGTCAATCCGCTGATCGATCCGGCAGCGCCGCTGGTCAGCGGTCATTATGCCGACGAGTTTGCCGAAGCGCATGTCCGCGCGATGCCGGTGCGCAGCCGCCTGGGTGTCGCGATGCCGTGCGCGGGCGTGGGCTGCGGATTTGCGCGCGACACGCTGCAGGCGCTGGCCGATGCATCGGCCGAGCAGGGACCGTTCGCCACCGACAGCCTGACCGAGGATTACGAGCTGGGCATCCGCATCCACGAGGCGGGCGGGCGCGGCGTGTTTGTCCGCGCGCGCGACGACAAGGGTGAGCTGATCGCCACGCGGGCCTTCTTTCCCGGTGATCTGACCGCCTCGGTGCGGCAGAAGACGCGCTGGACGATCGGCATCGCGCTCAGCGGCTGGGATCGCACCGGCTGGAGCGGCGGGGTTGCGGACATCTGGATGCGCGCGCGCGACCGGCGATCGGTGCTGTCCGCGCTGGTGCTGGTGAGCGCGTATCTGGGGCTGCTGTGCTGGCTGATCGTCGGCGCAGGCGGAATTCTGGGCTGGTATGCCCCGCCACCGCTGGATCCGGCCTTTCGCCTGCTGCTGATCGTCAACGGACTGGCGCTGGCGTGGCGGGTGCTGGTGCGGGCGCTGTGCACCGGATGGCAATATGGCGCGCGTCAGGCGCTGTGGTCGGTTCCGCGCGCGCTGGTGGGCAATATCATCGCGGTGATGGCCGCACGCCGCGCGCTGCTGGCCTATGCTGCCAGCCTTGGCGGAACGCCGCTCCCCTGGGACAAAACGCGCCACCACATTCCCGCGGCACCCGGGCCGTGCGAGAGCCCCGGGCCGGTCTTGCGGCTGGTGGGCGATCGGCCAGAGGCTGGCGGTGAATAGCGCCGGGCCGCAGCATCGGCCGCGACGCGCGATGCGCGGCCAGCCGCTGCTGTTTCTGGGCACCGTCGTGCTGTTGTGGTGCGCGGCGCGGGTAATCCATCATCTGCCGGAAAACCCCGCGCAGCGCGCAGCGTCGTCTGCGCTCGAATTCGCGAACTCGCGGCAACCTGCCGCTGTGCAGCAGACACATGCGCAGCCGGTGCTGGCGGGCGCGCTGGCCATGATCGGCCTGCCTGGTCCTGCTCCCCGAACGATGGCGGGGCAGGGGGCGCTCGGACCCCCGCAGCCTCGCGGCAGCGATGCTGCTGCAAGCCTCGATTTCGATGTCGCGATGGCCCATCACCTGGCGTGGGTGGAAAGCCTGACCGCCTCTACCGGGCCCTCCGGCCGGCTGCGTTCGCCGTTGATCGACGCACCCTTGCTGATCGAGCCCGAGCGCGCCGTTCAGCCGCCCGCTGGAACAGGGGCGAGCCCTGTCGGCCTGTCGCGCGAGAAACGCTGGTCGGTCTATGGCTGGTCGCTGCTGCGGCAGGGCGGGAGCGATCGGACGCTGGCGCCGGGCGCGCAGTATGGCGGCAGCCAGGCGGGGTTGATCGTGCGCTATGCGCCGGGCCAGGGTCCCTTGGCACCGGTGTTCTATGCGCGCGCGGCGACCGCGCTGGAAAGCGGCGACGACCGCAGCCTGGCGCTTGGCGTGATGACGCGGCCCTGGGGAGCGGTCCCGGTCGATCTGGCGCTGGAGCGGCGCTTCGGGCTTGGTCAGGGCCAGCGCGACAGGTTTGCCGCGATGCTGGTGGCGGGCGGCGGCGCCGCGCTCGAGCACAGCAGCATCCGGCTGGATGCCTTTGCGCAGGCGGGCGTGGTCGGGTTGCAGGACCGTCAGGGCTTTTTCGACCTGCAGTTGCTCGCGGCGCGACAGGTGGCGGTGCAGGACCGGCACAGCCTGTCGCTGGGCGGCGGGCTGTGGGCGGGCGGGCAGCAGGAACTGGATGCCTCGGGCGACAAACGCTGGGTCCACCGCGTCGATCTGGGCCCGCGCGCTTCGGTCGCCTTGCCGGTGGGGGACAGCCAGATGACGTTCGCGCTGGACTGGCGCCAGCGGATCGATGGCAATGCCCAGCCCGCGTCGGGCGCGGCGCTTACCCTGTCCACCGGTTTTTAGCGGCGGAACGCACCAGCAAGGTCGCGTGCCCCCTTCTGCTGACAGCGTAAAGCGTCTAGCGTCGCGCGCATATCATGGACGTCTATCTTCCCATTGCGAATCTGTCGGTCAACGCGCTCGTCATCATCGGGCTGGGCGGACTTGTCGGTATACTGTCGGGGATGTTCGGGGTGGGTGGCGGGTTTCTCACCACGCCGCTGCTGATCTTCTACGGCATCCCGCCGACGGTCGCTGCGGCTTCCGCTTCCACCCAGGTCACCGGATCGAGCGTGTCGGGGGTGATCGCCTATAGCCGCCGCAAGGGGGTGGATTATCAGATGGGCGGTGTGCTGGTGGTTGGCGGCATCATGGGCACATTTGCCGGTGCCGCGCTGTTCCGCGTGCTCCAGCAGCTGGGCCAGATCGATACCGTGATCAACATAGTCTATGTGCTGCTGCTGGGGTCGATCGGCGGGCTGATGGCGCGCGAAAGCCTGGCGAGCGTGCTGGCGATGCGGCGCGGCGAGCGGCTGCCGGCCAAGAAGCGGCGGCACCATCCGCTGGTTGCCAATCTGCCGCTGCGCTGGCGGTTCTACCGCTCGGGCCTCTATATCTCTCCGCTTGCACCGCTGATCCTGGGCTTTGCCACCGGCATCCTGACCATCCTGCTGGGCGTCGGCGGCGGCTTCGTGATGGTGCCTGCGATGCTGTACCTGCTGGGCATGGGCGCACAGGTGGTGGTTGGCACCTCATTGTTCCAGATCCTGTTCGTCACGCTTGCATCCACCATGGTGCACAGCCTGACCACCAAGGCGGTGGACATCGTGCTGGCGGTGCTGCTGCTGATCGGCAGCGTGACCGGCGCGCAGATCGGCGCGCGGTTTGCACAGAAGTTGCCACCCGAATATCTGCGGCTGCTGCTCTCGGTGCTGGTGCTGCTGGTCGCGCTGCGGCTGGGGATTGGCCTCGGCTTTCGCCCGGCGGAAATCTATTCGGTCGAGCTGCTGCAATGAGGCTGGCGCGGCTCCTGGCGGCGCTGCTGGGCGCATGGCTGCTGACTGCAGCGAGCGAGCCGGTGCTGGTGCCCGAAGTGTCGCAGCGCGACATCCAGATCAAATACGGTTTTACCGGTGCAGAGCTGCTGCTGTTCGGCGCGATCGTCTATCCCGGCGGCACCCCGCCATCGGGGGACAGCGATATCGTGGTGATCCTCAAAGGCCCGCCGCAATCGATCATCCTGCGCGAAAAGCAGCAGATTGCTGGCATCTGGATCAACGCTGCCAGCACCGAGTTCCGCTCGGCCCCGGCCTATTACGCGCTCGCCTCTTCGCGCCCGATAGAGAAGATCGTCGATAAGCGCACCGCTGCGATCTACGAATTCGGCCTCGGCAATCTGCAGCTCTCGCCAGCAGGGTCGATCGACCCCAAGGAGCAGCGGCGCTTCCTGTCCGGGCTGGTCGATCTCAACCGTCGCGAAGGGCTGTACAAGCAGCAGGAAGGCAGCGTCGAGATTCTGGAGGATGTGCTGTATCAGGCGCGGCTGTCGATCCCCGCCAGCGTGCCCACCGGAATGTACACTGCTGAGACCTTCCTGGTGCGCGACGGTCAGGTGCTCGCTGCTGCGGTGCGCGAGATCGAGGTGCGCAAGTTCGGGTTCGAGCGGTTTGTCGCGACAATGGCCGAATATCAGCCGTTCTTTTATGGCGTCAGTGCGGTTCTGGTCTCGCTGCTGCTCGGCTGGATCGGCGGCGTGGTGTTCCGCAAGATCTGAGACGGCCCTCGTGGCAAGCGCCAAACCCTTCGGCATAGAGGGAAAATTTACCCAACCGGGCTAGGAGCGAGCTGTACTTGCTTCAGAAAGGCACCGGACGGCGCGATGGTTGAGCTGAATCCCCGCAATTTCCAGGACCGCGCGCCAGCCGCTCCTGCTGATCTTCCCGCCATGCCCCGGATGGCACCGCGCCCCGCAGAGCATCTCAAGATCGGCGAGGTCGTCGAGATCGCCGGGTCGAGCTCGCAGGTGCTGCTCGATGCCAGCCGTCTGGCCACGCTGACCGACCATAACGATCCCAGCGTGTCGATGGCAGGCCAGGTGGGCAGCCAGGTCAAGATCCGCATGGGGTCGCGCTGGCTGGTCGCCAATGTCCGCACCCAGCGCATGCATCAGCGCGAGGCCGGGCTGATCGTCTGCCAGATCGACTTTCTGGGCGAGGGCGAAGAGGAAAAGCTCACCGGCCGGATCTTCAATTTCCGCCGCGGGGTGACGCGCTATCCGGTCCCCGGCACGCCATTGTTCGCGATGACGAGCGCCGACCTCAAGCAGGTCTATGCCGCCGATTCGCGTCCGCATATCGAGATCGGCACGGTATACCCCACCGCCGACACCCGCGGCGCGCTGTATGTCGACGCGCTGCTGGGCAAGCATTTCGCGCTTCTGGGCTCGACCGGTACCGGCAAGTCCACCGCCGCCGCGCTTATTCTCCACCGGATCTGCGACATGATGCCCGATGGCCATATCGTGATGGTCGATCCGCATGGCGAATATGCCAGCGCCTTCAGCGAGAATGGCGCGCTGTTCGATGTCGGCAATCTGGCGATGCCGTACTGGCTGATGAACTTCGAGGAGCATTGCGAGGTGTTCCTCACCTCTTCGGGCGCGGACCGGCAGACCGATGCCGAGATTCTCGCCAAGTGCCTTCTGTCCGCCCGGATGAAGAGCAAGGCGGCGATCAACGCCTCGCGGGTGACCGTCGACACCCCGATCCCCTATATGCTGTCTGATCTGGTTGCCAACATCCAGAACGAGATGGGTAAGCTGGACAAGGCGACATCGAGCGCGCCGTTCCTGCGGATCAAGGGCAAGATCGAGGAGATGAAGGCCGACCCGCGCTATACCTTCATGTTCTCAGGCATGCTGGTGGGCGACAATATGGTCGACTTTATCGCGCGGATTTTCCGCATGCCAGCCGAGGGCAAGCCGATCTCGATCATCGACGTGTCGGGCGTGCCGTCCGACATCACCTCTACCGTCGTGGCGGTGCTCAGCCGCATGGTGTTCGACTTCGCGATCTGGAGTCGCAAGGACAAGATCACCCCGGTGCTGCTGGTGTGCGAGGAAGCGCACCGCTACATCCCGTCCGACCGCGTGCTCGAGCACAGCGCGGTGCGCAACGTGCTAAGCCGCATTGCCAAGGAAGGCCGCAAATACGGCGTCTCGCTGGGCCTGATCACCCAGCGCCCGTCCGATCTGTCCGAAGGCGTGCTGTCGCAATGCGGGACCATCATCGCAATGCGCCTCAACAACGACCGCGACCAGGCGCATGTCCGATCGGCGATGCCCGAAGGCGCGCGCGGGTTCCTCGATTCGATTCCCGCGCTGCGCAACCGCGAGTGCATCATCTGTGGCGAGGGCGTGTCGATCCCGATCCGCGTGGCGTTCGACGATCTGGCCGAGGCGCGGCGTCCGGCATCGGACGATCCGCTGTTCAGCAGCCTGTGGTGCGAGCGCGGCGGCGAGATGGAAATGGTTTCGCGGGTGGTCAGTCGCTGGCGCAACCAGGGCAACCAGTCCGGCCAGCGCTGATCAGGTTCCGCGCGTATCGCCATACAGGTGGATGTGCAGCCGGTCTGTGAACCGCCATCCACGATCGAGGCACAAAGGCGCAAGCCAGTGCGCGCGCTGCTGCAGTACGGCAGGGCTGGTGCCCTCGGGCATCAGCAGGATGCGTTCGTCCGGGATAGCATATTGGCTGGCCAGTGCGGCAATCTCGTCGGCATCTTCCGGGCTCGCCACCACGAACTTGAACCATGCGCGCGGGTCGCGGGCATAGCCCGCCAGGCTCGTCTCGTTCACCCTGAGGTCTGCGGCATTGCCCGAATGCGCGAGCTTGGGTGACAGGTTCAGCTGATCGACATGCGCATCGAAGGCAGCCGTCAGCGCGACCGTGCCGTTGCTCTCGATCTCGATATGATAGTCAGGCCCCAAAAGGGCGCACAGGGCAGCCAGCGCGGGCTGCTGCAGCAGCGGCTCGCCTCCGGTGAAGACGATGTGGCGACACCCGAATTCTGCGATGCGCCGGGCCACCTCGGCAATGTCCAGCGTCAGGCTGTTCTCGCGCCGGACAAAGGTCTCGCCTCCGCGATGCCTGGCGTTATGCCCGGTGAAATACCAGGTATAGGGCGTGTCGCACCACAGACAGGCCAGGTTGCACCCCGACAACCGCACAAACACCGATGGTCTGCCCAGCGAGATCCCTTCGCCCTGCAGCGAATGGAATATCTCGGGTTCTCCGGGATGGACAGTGGCAAGGCGCAGGCTGGTCATGGCTCCCGGCCCTTAGCGAAAAATCTTCCGCCTGCCAAAAAAAGTGGCCGCACCTGTCACAGACAGATGCGGCCACACCCCCCAATGGCAAAGTCAGGAGTGAACAGACCCCGATCAGAAGGCCGCGGTGACCCCGAACACGATCGTCGAATCGGCGATCTGGCCGCCGCCGGTGCGGAACTTCTGGAAGTTCGGCAGCAGATAGGCCGATTCGGCGCGTCCGATGTCGGTGTCGACATAGCTCACGCTCAGCGTCAGCGGTCCGTAGACATTGACCGACGCGCCAACCGAATAGTCCCAGTATTCGCCGGTCGGCGTCACGCTGGTGCCGTTGGGGCCAAGGCCCGGATTGCCTTCCGAATAGCCGATATGCGCGGTCAGGCTGACCGGAGTGTCGGGGATGGCGAAGCTCGCATCACCGGAGAGATACAGGTTGTCCTCTTTCTGACCGCGGCTGAACGGCGTGTTCGAGAAGTTGCCCAGCGCTTCCTGCTTGGGGGCGTAATAGACAGCGGCGGTCAGCGAGACCGGCCCTGCGGTGCCCTTCAGCTTGGCATAGCCTTCGAAGAAGTCGGTGTTGTCGAAGCCGTCGGGGTACATGTACCACGTCACGCCTACATCGATGCCGGCCGAGCCGATCGTGGTGGCATAGCCTGCGAACAGGTCGACCTCGAGGTTCGGACCGCCAAAGGTACCCCAACCGGCAAGGTTGGAACCCCAGGTGCCGGCGTAGAAGCCCGATTCGTGGCTGACGGTGAAGCCGCCCTGAAGCGCGACGCCCTCATCGGACTGCGAAACGCCGCGGAAGCGGTAGTCAGAGACAAGGCCGACAGAGCCGGAGATGGTCACCGGCGGCGAGGCCTCTTCTTCCTGCGCGAACGCAGGGGTGGCAACAGCCGACGATACGAGAACGGCGAGGCCAGCAAGGCCCCGGTGGAATTTGGACGTACGCATGTTTTTCCTTTCAACTGGATGCGTTTCGTCCCGCCTGCGCTGCGATGGCGACCCTCTGTTCTTGCGGCGTCCCTGTGCGCCGTGATGGGGTGCTCATAATCAGCGACAGCAATGCTGCCGTGTCATGCTGCGCTGCACAAGAGAAAAATGCCAAAATTATGACATTGGTTGAAAGAATGTGTCTTTCGCGTCACGCTGAACAGACCATATCGGACCTATACAGAGCTGTGCTTTATCACCGCGATCGCGCGTGTGCGCAGTATCCTTGCGAATTAGAGCGGTGTTAACCGGGGCGCCTTATTGCCTTAGGCTATGTTTGCTCCGCTCTCCCCGATTCTGGCGGCTGATGATGGCGCCGATGCCCAGGCGCAGGTCGTGCTGGGCCAGTTCGAATCGATGACGCCGGTGCTCGCGGTGATCGCCCGGCTTGCCGGGGTCGCGCCCCAGGCTCGCGCAGGGCTGCTTGAACAGAGTGCAGACCTGTCGGCTGTCCTCGCATCGCTGCCGCCCGAACGGATGCGGTTTGCCGCGGAGCAGCTGGAGACATTGGGCATGGTGTTGCAGGCAGGGCTGATCGCGCTCGAGAATGCGCGGACCACAGGACGGTTCAACCGCGCCGCCGCGCTGCTGCTCCACGCCGAAGCCTCCGGTCTGTATCGCGACATTCTCCACGACCTCGGCCGTAGAGGACACCATTGAGCGCGGTCCTGCGCGACCGGCTTTCCTTTGTTCCCGTTTTGTATTAGCAAGGCGGCATGACCGACACCCGTTTCCATGCTGCCTCCATCGTGGCGGACGACCCGCTCCCTCCCGTTCCGACCGACATCTGCGGCCTGCCTCAGGGTGCAGCAGCGGTTGCGCGCGGCATCGCCCGGTTGTTCCGCCGCAACCAGATCTGGGTGGCGCCGGAAATCGCGCTGCCCAATGGGCGCCGTGCCGACCTGATGGGGCTCGATTCGCGCGGCGCCATCGTCATCGTCGAGATCAAGGTGTCGCGCGCCGATCTGCTGGGCGATGCCAAATGGCCCGAATATCTCGACCATTGCGACCGCTTCTACTGGGGCCTGCCGCCGTCGCTCGATGCCGCCCTGGTCCAGTCGCCTGCGTTTCTGCCGGACACGACCGGGCTGATCATTGCCGATGCCTACGATGCCGAGATCGTTCGCCCCGCTGCAACCCGCCCGCTGGCGCCCGCACGCCGCAAGAGCGAGACTGCGCGGCTGGCCTGCCTTGCGCTGCGACGGCTCAACCTGCTGCACGATCCGGCGGCGCCGGGCGAACCCTATTGATAACCAGATAGGTTATTAAAGCTTGACATCGTAACGCTGATATGGCACAAAACCTGAACATCGAGATGGAGCGAGTCGGGCAGATGGCCTGACGGGCGGCTCCTGCGGTGTCCCTTCTTCATGCTTGTCGCTGTTCTGCGCGGAGATGCCTGTTTGTCCGATACCGTGTCGGAGGAATGCCTGTGGGCGTTTCTCGATCATCTGGCTGAGACGTCGAACGTTTCGGTGGCGGCGAAGCGTGCCGGGGTGTCGCGCTCGGCGGTGTACCGGTTGCGCGCGAGCAGCCCCGCCTTTCGCGCGGGCTGGCAGTCGGCGATTGCCACCGGGTATGACGAGCTCGAGTTCCGGATGCTCAAGACCGCGCGCTTCGGCACGTTGAAGCCGGTGAAGCGTCCCGATGGCAGCATCGGGCGCGCCACCGAATATGACGATGCCCAGGGCCTCAAGCTGCTGATGGCGTACAAGGCCAATCTCGAAAAGGCGGGCGCCGACAAGGGGCGGGGCGAGGTCGCCGGCGATGCAGCGTCCGCCCGCGCGGCGCGCGATCAGCTCGCCGCCACGCTCGAGCAGATCCGCCAGCGGCTTGATGCCTCGACCGGCGCGGGCAGCACAGATGATCCAGACGCGGCGTCGCAGACATGAACGGACGCTCGCTGGCCGAACGGCTGGCGGCGATGCCGGCGGCTGCGGCGCGGCGCTATATCGACGGGCTCAGCGATCCTGCTGTGCAAGGCCTGGCGCATCACTGGCAGTTCTGGGCGCGGCCCGCGCAGATCGCGCCGGATGGCGTCTGGCGCATCTGGCTGATCATGGCCGGGCGCGGCTTCGGCAAGACGCGGGCGGGGGCCGAATGGGTGCGCAGCATTGCCGAGGCTGATCCCGATGCGCGGATCGCGCTGGTCGCGGCGAACCTGGCCGAGGCGCGCAGCGTGATGGTCGAGGGGCAAAGTGGTCTTCTGGCCATCGCGCCTGATGCCATGCGGCCACACTGGGAGCCTTCGCTGCGCCGGTTGCGCTGGCCGGACGGGGCGCAGGCGACGCTGTTTTCGGCCGCAGAGCCCGAGAGCCTGCGGGGGCCCGAGCACAGCCATGCGTGGTGCGACGAGATTGCCAAGTGGGACAACGCCTCGGGCCGCGCGATGGCGGCGTGGGACAACCTGCAGCTGGGCCTGCGCGTCGGTGCGCTGCCGCAGATCGCGGCGACGACCACACCGCGCGCGGTGCCTCTGGTGCGGCATCTGCTCGCCGATCCGGCGGTGGTGATCAGCCGGGGCAGCAGCCATGCCAACCGCGCCAACCTGCCGCCCGCGTTCCTGGACGCGGTGCAACGCCATTATGGTGGGACCGCGCTGGGGCGGCAGGAACTCGACGGCAAACTGCTCGACGATATCGAAGGCGCCTTGTGGAGCCGCAGCCTGATCGAGGCGTGCCGGGTGCGCTGGAGTGCGCAAGGGTTGGAGCGGGTGGTGGTCGGGGTAGATCCGCCTGCGGGGTCGTCGGGCGATGCGTGCGGGATTGTTGTGTGCGCGCTGCTCGAGGACGGGCGTGCCGCGGTTCTGGCGGACTGCTCGGTCGAACGCGCTTCGCCCGAAGGCTGGGCACGTGCGGTGGCGCGGGCGTCGGAACAATGGAATGCCGACCGCATCATCGCCGAGGCCAACCAGGGCGGCGAGATGGTGGGCGCGGTGCTGCGCGCATCGAACATCGCGCTGCCGGTGCGGCTGGTGCATGCCAGCCGGGGCAAGGTGGCGCGGGCCGAGCCGATCGCCGCGCTCTATGAGGCCGGCCGCGTGATCCACTGCGGCACCTTCGCGCAGCTTGAAGACGAGATGTGCGGGCTGATGACCGGCGGCGACTATCAGGGGCCGGGTCGCTCGCCCGACCGCGCCGACGCCCTGGTCTGGGCGCTGACCGAACTGATGCTGGGACGGCGCGGCACCCCGCGCATCCGCTCACTGGAGAACTGACATGGGATATTGGAAGGATCTGGCGCTCGCGCTGAAAGGCGCGAGAACCGAACGGCCGCCTATGGCGCGCGCGTATACCAGCCCATGGAGCCTGGCTCTCGCCGATCCGCCTTTCTCTTATGCCGAGCTGGGTCGCAGCGCCTATTGCGACAACCCGATCGCGCAACGCGCGGTGCGGCTGGTGGCTGAAGGGGTGGGCGGTGCGCCGATCACCGCGTCCGATCCTGTGATGGCGGCACTGGTGGCCACCACCAGCGCAGGACAGGGACTGCTCGAAACGCTGGCGGCGCATCTGCTGCTTCACGGCAACGGCTATGTGCAGATCCTGCGCGATGCCGATGGCCGCCCGGCAGAGCTTTATGCGCTGCGCCCCGACCGGGTGACGATCGAGCCCGATGGGCGCGGCTGGCCGGCGGCCTATGTCTACCGCGTCGGCGATACCGCGACGCGGCTGGCGGCGCAGGAGGGCGATGGTGCGCCGGTGATCGTCCATATCAAGGGCTTCCACCCTACCGATGACCATTATGGCCTCGGCTGCCTGGGCGCGGCGGCGCGCGCAGTGGCAGTGCACAATGCCGCCAGCCGCTGGAACCAGGCGCTGCTCGACAACGCCGCTCGGCCCTCGGGCGCTCTGGTGTATCGGCCCGACGAGCCGGGCGGGGTGCTCTCGCCCGACCAGTTCGCGCGGCTCAAGGCTGAACTCGAGGCGAGCTTTGCAGGCCACGCCAATGCCGGGCGGCCGATGCTGCTCGAAGGCGGGCTGAGCTGGCAGAGCATGGCGCTGTCGCCTGCGGACATGGATTTCGTGGCACTCAAATCGAACGCCGCGCGCGAGATCGCGCTCGCCTTCGGGGTGCCGCCGATGCTGCTCGGTCTGCCCGGAGACAATACTTATGCCAATTATCGCGAGGCCAACCGTGCGCTCTGGCGGCTGACTTTGCTGCCGCTCGCGGACAAGATCACCGCCGCAATCGCCCAGGGCCTTGGCCATTGGTGGCCCGATGCGGCGCTGGGCGTCGATCAGGACAAGGTGCCTGCCTTGTCCGAGGACCGCGAGCGGTTGTGGCTGCAGGTCGGCGCGGCAGATTTTCTTTCGCCGGAGGAAAAGCGCGCGATGCTGGGAATCGGAAAACCATGATGGACAATGAGGACATGCTCGCCACCCTGATCGCGCAGGCGGCGGAGGAAGGCGCGGACCTTGGGTCGCTGCGTGCGATCGTCGAGGAATCGGGCGATCTGGGAGCGCAGCGCGCGCTGGCGCGGATCGGGCTCGATGACGCCCGTGCCGGTCAGGACATGCGCGAGCTGCGCGAACTTCTGCAGGCCTGGCGCGATGCGCGCTCGGGGCTCTGGGGTGCGACGTTCGACAAGTTCGTCCGCGCGCTGATGGCGATCCTGCTGGCAGCGCTCGCGGTGCAACTGGGCGTTGGAGACATCGTCCAGTGACGCTGCGCTTTGCAGGCTATGCCGCATTGTTCGACCGGATCGATCGCGGCGGCGACATCGTGCGGCGCGGGGCTTTTGCAGGGTCGCTGGGGACAGGCGAACTGCCTTTGCTGTGGCAACACCGGCCCGATCAGCGCATCGGGAGCATCCGCCATGCAAGCGAGGACCGGCGCGGGCTGCGTGTCATCGCGGCGCTCGATCCTGATGCGCACGATGCGCTTGCTGGCCTGCGCAGCGGCAGCGTCACCGGGCTAAGCTTTGGCTACCGCGTCCGCCGCGCGCAGGGCCGCGCACCGCGCGAGCTGATCGAACTCGATCTGGTCGAGGTGAGCCTGGTGACACTGCCGATGATGCCGGGCGCGAAGGTTCACATGCTGCGCTGAACGCCGCGAGAGAATTTGACCATCATTCCCCCGCTCCGGCGGGGTTTTTCATGCCTGAAATCCGGGGGTGGTCCCCGTGTGATCCGTGAACTGAAGGAAAAGCTTATGGAAATGCCCCCGAACCCGATCGAACTGAAGGCTGATGCCGATCCGCTGGAGGCGTCGTTCGACGCCATTCTCGATGCCGAAGACCAGGCCGAGCGCATTGCCGCGCTCGAAACCGGGCTCGACGGTGTGCGCAGCGATGTCGATGGGCTGAAGGCCGAAGGCGCAACGATGCGCGAGCGGATCGACCGGCTGGCGCGGTCGAGCGGACGTCCCTCGCTTGGCGGCGGCGACGGCATGGCGCCCGAGACCAAGTGCTTCGTCGACCAGTATCTTCGCCGCGGCCTGGAGACCGGGGTCAAGAGCTTTACCGCGACCAGTGGCCCCGATGGCGGCTATGCGGTGCCGCGCGAGATCGATGCGCTGATCGCGCGCACGCTCGCCGATATCTCGCCGATCCGCGCCATTGCCTCTGTCGTGCAGACCGGCACCGCGGGGTATCGCAAGCTGGTGACCACCGGCGGCACGCCCTCGGGCTGGGTCAGCGAGGTGGCGGCGCGGCCCGAGACCGATACGCCCGCCTTCGCCGAGATCGCGCCGCCCACTGGGGAGCTTTATGCCAACCCGGCGGCCAGCCAGGCGATGCTCGACGATGCCGCGTTCGATGTCGAAAGCTGGCTGGCGGGCGAGATCGCCGAGGAGTTCGCGAGGGCCGAAGGCGCGGCATTCGTGAACGGCAACGGCACCAACCAGCCGCGCGGGTTCCTGAATGGCACGCCGACGACGCAGGACGATGCCGCGCGCGCCTTTGGCGTGCTGCAATATGTCGCCGCCGGGGCGGACGGCAATTTCGCCAGCACCGCGCCTGAGGACCGGCTGGTCGATCTGGTGCATGCGCTGCGCCCCGCTTACCGTCAGGGCGCGAGCTTCGTGATGAACTCCTCGACGCTGGCGCGCATCCGCAAGATGAAGAGCGATGACGGCGCATTCCTGTGGCAGCCTTCGCTGGCGGCGGGCCAGCCCGCGACTTTGCTCGGCTATCCGGTGGTCGAGGCCGAGGACATGCCCGATATCGCTTCGAACAGCCTGTCGATCGCCTTCGGCAACTTCCGCGCCGGCTATCTGATTGCCGAGCGCAGCGCGACGACGATCCTTCGCGATCCGTTCACCAACAAGCCGTTCGTGCATTTCTATGCGACCAGGCGGATCGGCGGCCAGGTGATGAATGCGCAGGCGATCAAGCTGATGAAGTTCGCCGCCAGCTGACCGGCTGCAGCGGCTTTCCGTTACCCATCCGATTGCCGGTTGCCCGCACGGGCGCATCGGCAAGGGTGCCCGCGCGGGTCCTCCCCGCCCGCGCGGACATTTCGCGCTGCGCGTGATCCATCAAGGACAGCTTTGACATGCCCGATCTCTTCTTTGCCGATCTGGTGCGCGAGAGCAGCACCGGCACCGGAACCGGTGCGCTGCCGCTCGATGGCGCGACGCCCGGCCATCGCCGCTTCGCCGATTGCGTGCCGCCTGGCAGCCGCTTTCATTATGCGATCGCCGGCGTCACCCACGAACAGCAATGGGAGGTGGGCGAGGGCGAGCTGACGGACGGAGCGCTGGCCCGGATCGAAACGCTTGCCTCGTCCGCCGGCAATGATCCGGTCGATTTTCTCCAGGGGCTCAAGATCGTCACGCTGACGGTGGCGTCGGCCTGGTTCGCCGCGCGCGAGGACCGCAGCGGGCACAACCATGACGCGATATCCTTCGCCGATGGCAGCGCCGCAGCGCCCGCGATCGGCTTTGCCGGTGACAGCGACACCGGGATGTTCCATCCGGCGGCGAACAGCCTGGGCATCGCCATCGGGGGTGCAGAGGCAGCGCGCTTTGCCGCTTCGGGCGGGCTTGGCATCGGCACCCAGACCCCGGTGGGCGCGCTGCACATCCGCTGGAACGGCTATGATCCCTTCGGCAATGCGACCTCGGCGATGACGCTCGACGGGGCCTATGGCGGCGGCCTGATCTTCAAGGATGGCGCGGGCTATGTCGGGCTGTGGGCGACCGAGGGGGGCAGCGCGTTCAACGTCAGCCTGGGGGGCGTTGGTCACATGCATGCGCTGCAGATCACGCCCAGCTTCGTGCGACCGGCCTTCGATACCGCGCTGGCGCTGGGCCAGGCGGAGCACAGGTTTTCCCAGCTGTATGCGATGACCGGCACGATCAACACATCGGATGCCGCCGACAAGCTCTGGCAGGGGGCGCCCGATGCGCAGGAAATCGCCGCCGGGCGCGCACTGATGGCGGAACTCGGGTTCTTCCAGTGGCTGGATGCCGTCGAGGCCAAGGGTCCGCAGAACGCGCGGCGGCATTTCGGGCTGCGCGCGCAGAACGCCTTTGCGATCCTCGCGGCGCATGGCCTCGACTGGCGGCGCTATGGCTGGTGCTGCCACGACCGCTGGTCCGACGACGATGGCGAACACGAGCGCTTCGGCATCCGGTCCGATCAGCTGGCGCTGTTCCTGATGGCGGTGCTCGCGCACGAGACCGGCCTGACCGCGCCTTCGGAGACGCCCGATGCTGCGGGGTGATCCGGTAGCTGGGGCAGCGCTCGCCGGTGGAGGGCCGCGCCGCGGCACCGCCGCCGCACTGGGGCCGCTCGCAGACACCGTCCGCCCCGGCCATCGGGGCATGGCCGCGCGCGGGCTTCGGGCGATGACCCCGCGCCGCCCGTGAGTCAGCACCGTCCTGCGCCAATCGGCCCTGCCAGAAAGAGGATGAAGCCATGAGCCTGTTCGTCAAGGATCCGGACAGCCGGATCGATTATCGCATCGATTGGGGCGCCGCCTATCTGGGTGACACCCTGATCGTTGCCAGCAGCTGGTCGGTATCGCCCGTGCGCGCCGGCGGTCTCGCGGTGGCGGCATCCTCGCATGATGGCCGCAGCGCCAGTGCAACGCTGACCGGCGGGGTGGCCGGCGCGAGCTATGCGCTGATCAACCGCGTGACGCTGTCCAATGGCGAGATCGACGAGCGTTCGGTCGCCGTCCGGGTGGAGCAACGCTGATGGCGATGATCACCAGCGAACCCGTTGCCCTCGCACCGCTCGCACTCGCCGAGGTCAAGGCGCATCTGCACATCACCCGCGATGCCGACGATGCGGTGCTGACCGGGCATCTGCGCAGCGCAGCAGCCTTGTGTGAACAGTTCATCGGCCAGTCGGTACTGCAGCGCCCGCACCGCGAGACCCTCGCCGTGGCGCGCGACTGGCAAACGCTGGCCGCTCAGCCGGTGGTTGCGATCACCGGGGTGACCGGTATCACTGCTGACGGATCGAGCCTGGCTCTGGCGAGCGATGCCTATGCAATCGCCCTGGATGCCGATGGCTCTGGCCGGGTGCGGGTGCTGCGACCGGGATCGGCAAGCCGCATCGAGGTGCAATATTCCGCCGGGATCGCCTCGCACTGGGGCGACCTTCCCGAGCCGCTCAGGCAGGGGATCATCCGGCTGGCGGCGCATGTGCATCTGGCGCGCGATGGCGCTGGCGATGCAGGTCCGCCCGCATCGGTCAGCGCGCTGTGGCGGCCCTGGCGGGTGGTGCGGCTGTGAGCGCGCAGGGTTTCGGCCGCGTGCTGCTGCGACAGGCAACGCGGATCGGCGCACGACGCGCGGAGACCGTGGCGCAGCGGCTGTGCGATGAGGTCGGCGTGATCCTCCCCGACATCCGCATCTGGCGGGAGGGCACACGCGTGCGCCTGGGCGCGCGCGGCCTGCGTCGGCGCTGGATCACCGATGCAGCCCTGCGCTGGCTGGGAAGGTTGCTGCGATGAGCTTGGAACAGGATTTTGCCCGCGCCGCGATCGACTGGCTGGCGGGCGATGCCGCGCTGGTGGCGCAGGTCAACGGCGTCTTTCATCGGAGCCCTGCGCGGATCGCCGCGCCCTATGTGGTGCTTGAGGATGTGCTGGCGACCGACTGGAGCACCAAGGACCGGCCCGGTCGCGAGGCGCGGCTGGCGTTCACCATCCGCGATGGATCGGACGATTCCGGCCCTGCAGCGGCGATCACCGCCGCGCTCGAGGCACGGCTCGCTGCCATGCCGCCCACCGGTGGCGGCTATCGGATGGTCAGCCTCTCGCCGCTGCGCAGCCGCACGCTGCGGATCGATGCCCTGTGGCTCGTCACGCTCGATTACCGGGCGCGGCTCCTGCAATTGTGATGAAAGGAACTCTCGCATGACAGCGGAAAAAGGCAGCGCATTCCTGCTCAAGATCGGTGATGGCGCCAGCCCGGTTGCCTACCGCACCGTCGCCGGGCTGCGCACCACGCAGATGGCGATCAACGGCGAGCCGGTGGTGATCACCCACAAGGGCAGCGGCGGCTGGCGCGAACTGCTTTCGGGCGCGGGCGTGCGCTCGGTCTCGGTCTCGGCTGCCGGGCTGTTCCTGGGGTCTGATGCGGAAAACGCGATCCGCGCGCACGCGCTCGCCGGAACGCTCGACGATTATGAGCTGAGCTTCGAAAGCGGCGCGCGGATGCGTGGGCGCTTTTTGGTCGCACGGCTCGAATATGCCGGCGATTTCAACGGCGAGCGCAACTACACGCTGGCGCTCGAAAGCTCGGGCGCGGTGACCAGCCTGTGAGCGGGGGGCAGACCGCAAATCCGGTGCGCGGCGAGGCGCTGCTGCAACTGGGCGGTGCAGATATCGTATTGCGCCCCAGCTTTGCCGCGCTGGTAGCGGCCGAGCAGGAAACAGGGCCGCTGTTCGATCTGGTCGAGCGCGCGGCGAGCGGTCGGCTGGGGCTGGCGGAGATTGCCGCGCTGTTCTGGCATTGTCGGACCGAAGCCAGCTGTCCGCTGACGCGCGAGGCTTTTGGCGACGCACTGGCTGCGGCCGGGCTGGTCGCTTTGACCCCGGTGCTGCGTGTGCTGCTGCGGCAAATATTGCAGGGCCGGTGAGCGCCGCGAGCTTTGCCGAGGCGGCGCGTGTCCTGGCGGGGGTCAGCGCCTGGGCGCTGGGCTGGCGTCCGGAGGAGTTCTGGCGCGCGACGCCCGACGAATTGGCGGCTTCGCTGAACGGCCCGGCGCCTTCGTCGTCCGCACCCCCCGACACCCAGGCGATCGCGGCGCTGCGCACGATGTTCCCCGATCCCGTGGAGACACCCGATGGATGATGAAATCGAGCAACTGATGGTCGCCGTGCGCGCCGATACGCAGGGCTTTGCCCGCGATTGCACCACAATGCGCGGGGTCATCGATGGCCAGCTGATCGAAGGCTTCGGCCGTGCTGGGAAAGTGCTGGAAAGCGGTCTGCTGTCTGCGCTGCGCCGCGGCTCGCTGGGTCTCGAGGACCTGAAACAAATCGCGCTTGCGGTAATGGAAGAGATTGCGGCTGCGGCGATTTCGCGCGGGCTGGCATCGATCGGGCTTGGCGGCGATGGCGCGCCGTCTTTGGTTGGGGGCCTGCTCACCGGGCTGCTCGGCCTTCCCGGACGCGCGACCGGCGGCCCGGTGAGCGCGGGGCGACCGTATCTCGTCGGCGAGCGCGGGCCCGAACTGTTCGTGCCTTCGGGCTTTGGCCGGGTCGAGCCGCGTGTCGCAGGCGCAGGGTCCCGCGATGTGCGGGTGTCGATCAGCATCAACGCGGGCGGCCAGTCGGCGCCTGCCGCACTGCAGGCCTCCAGCCGCCAGGTGGCGCGCGCGGTGCGCCGGGCGCTGATCGAGGAGTAGGACGATGGCCTATTGGCTGTGCGATGCACGCGGCGACCAGATGGCGAGCCATATCCAGCGGTTCGATCCGCGCTTCTGGACGGTCAACTTTCCGCGCCCGATGATGGCATCGGTGGTCACCACCGCGCCGGACGCGCTGCGGGTCGATGCGGTGTTCTACGATCGCGAGGCGTTGGCCGGGCTGATCTGGGAGAGCGAAGACCGGTTCGATCACCCGCTGCTGGCCTATGCCACCGACCGGGATTATGCGCGCACCACGCTCAAGTTCCACTGGCGCTCGTCCGGGATCAAGCCGCTCGATGCAGTGCACGGGCCGACGCTGACCATCGAGGGCCGTGATGCCGCAGGCGCGCCGCGCAGCTGGTATGTCCGGCTGTGGAACCATGCAGTCGGCACGCCCGAGGATGCCGTTGTCACTCTGCCCTTTTCCTCGCTGTCGGGTGGCTTTGATCTGCCTGCGGAAGCTGACGCAGTGCACCCTTCGGACATCGACCGGATGTTCATCTCGCTGGTGCCCCCCGGTTATGACGGCACCAGCGGCGCTTTGGCACGGCCTGTTTCGGGCTGGGTCGAACTGACCGACATTGTCTGCGATGGCGAGCGCGCCATGCTCGACATCGGCGATGTGCTGGTCCCGCCGCATGGCCTTGCGATGGCGAGCGCCTATGACGACAGCTTCAACCTCACGCCGGCGCGGATGGTGCGCAATGTCATCGGCCTGGGGTATCGCGGGTCGCTCAACCATTATGTCGGGATGAGCCATTATTTCGCCCTGGAGCGCGACGGCGAGGCGCTGCTGGTGACCAGCGAGGGTGGCGCGATCAACGCGCCGTGCGCGGGATGGCACCGGAGCCTGGCGCAGGAGGCAAAGCGCTGGGGGCTGAGCCCGATCGTCTCGCTGTCGTATGAACTGTTCGATGCGCACTGCCCCGATGCCTGGAAGCAGCGCGCCGAAAATGGCGATCCGGCGCTGACCGGATGGGTGCCGCCGTCGACCCTGCTCAGCCCGGCTAACGGCGAAGCGATGGCCTATCTCCAGGCGGTCGGCGTCGCCTTCGCCCGGATCATCGCGAATGAAGGGCTGCCGGTGCGCTTTCAGGTCGGCGAGCCATGGTGGTGGATCATGCCCGATGGCCGCATATGCCTGTACGACGATGCCGCCACCGTGGCGTTCGGGGATGCGGGCGTGTCGATCCCCAGCATCAGGGCGTGGATGAGCCCGGCCCAGACGGCAATGCTCGACGCGGCGGGCGTCCTGCTCGCAGCATCGACATCGGCGCTGGTCGATGCGGTGCGCGAGGCGCTGGCGCCGCTGCCGGTGGAATCGCTGGTGCTGGTGTATCTGCCGACCGTGCTCGATACCGCAGCCCCCGATGCGCGGCGCGCCAATGTGCCTGTGGGCTGGGCCTGGCCGGCGTTCGATGTGCTGCAGCTGGAGGATTACGACTGGGTCATCGAGGGACGTTTTGCTGCGCAGCAAAGCGGGCTTGCGCTGATGCAGCAACGGCTGGGCTATCCGCTTGCGCAGCAGCATTACATGAGCGGCTTCGTGCTGCTGCCCGAACAGGCCGAGGTCTGGGCCGATATCGCGCGCGCGGCGGACTTGGCCAAGGATCGCGGGGTGGCGGAAACCTTGCTCTGGGCGCTGCCGCAGGTGGTGCGCGACGGGTTCACCTATTTCGCCCTGAATGCAGAAGGAGACGGCGCGATGCAGGCGTTTGACGATGTGAGCTTTCCGCTCGCGCTGGGGCGCGAGGCGCAGAGCACCAGCCGCTTTTCGACCCAGATCTTCCGATCGGTCAGCGGGCATGAAACCCGCAACAGCCAATGGGCGGATGCGAGCCTCAGCTTCGATGTCGGTCCCGGGGTGCGGTCCGAGGCCGATTGTGCCGATCTTGTCCGCTTCTTCCGCGCGCGGCGGGGCCCTGCGCGGGGATTTCGCCTGCAAGACCCGCTCGATCACAGTTCCGCACAGGACAATAATGCCCCGCATCACAGCGACCAGCTGCTGGGCGAAGGCGATGGTGTGCGGTCAGAATTTGCGCTGATCAAGCATTATGGCGAGCCGCCCGATGGCCAGCAGCGCCGCATCACCCGGCCTGTCGCGGAAACCGTCGCGGTGTCGCTCGACGGGACGCCAGCCAGCGGCTGGACGCTGCAACCTGGCGGGATCGTCCGTTTTGCCGATGCACCCGGGCCCGGTGTCGAGGTGCGCGCAGGCTTTAAGTTCGATGTCCCCGTGCGTTTTGCTTCGGATGAGCTGACGGTCAGCGCCGCGACCTATGCCGCAGGCGAGGCGGTATCGGTGCCGCTGGTCGAGATCCGCGAGGCAACATGAGGACGCGCTGGTTCGACCGGGAGCTCGATACCATCGCGATGCTGTGGCGGGTCGAGCGGCGCGACGGGATTGCGCTCGGCTTTGCGGCGCATGACCGCGATATCGTCGCAGGCCATGTCCGCTATCACGCGGCACCCGGGATGCTGCCCTCCGCGATCGAGATGGACGATGGCCTCGACCCGCTCGACATGGATATCGGCGGCGCGCTCAGCCACGATCTGATCCGCAGCGATAATCTGTCGGCGGGGCGGTGGGACCATGCTGCAGTGCGTATCGGACTGATCGACTGGGAACAGCCGGACGAAGGGGCGGGGTGGTTCTGGCACGGACATCTGGGCGCGGTGTCGAGCGAGGGCAGCCGGTTCTCCGCCGAACTGCGCGGCCTCAAGGCCGGTCTCGACCAGCCCTTCGCGCCCGTTGCCTCGCCATCGTGCCGCGCGGAATTCTGTGGGCCGGGCTGCGGCCTAGGCCGCGCCGCATTCGAACAGGTGGCGATGGTGGAGACTGCGGACGATGCGGGGCTGGTGTTTGCGGGGGTCGGTCCGGATGCCGCTGCCGCGCTGGTGCTGGGCCGGCTGCGCTGGATCAGCGGGCGCAATTGCGGGCTGGACGCGCAGATCATCGGACTTTCGGGTTCCGGCCTGCAGATCGACGGAAGGCTGGGGCACGCGCCGCAACCCGGGGATCGCGCGCTGCTGATCCAGGGCTGCGACAAGTCGCTTGCCACCTGCGCCGCGCGCTTCGGCAACGCGATCAACTTTCGCGGCGAACCGCATTTGCCGGGCAATGATCTGCTCACCCGGTTCGCGACCTTCTGAGCATGACAGACATCGTCGACGGGACCCAGGGCGACAGGCTGGCCGCGGCGGCGCTTGGCCTTGTCGGCGTGCCGTTTCGCATGCACGGGCGCGACCCTGCGACTGGCCTCGATTGCGTCGGCGTTGCGGTCGCCGCGCTGGCCGGGATCGGCACCCAAGTGTCGCCGCCCCTTGATTACAGGCTGCGCGGCGGGTGCCTGCACAGGTTCGATCGATGGGCCGCGCAGTGCGGTCTTACAGCGGTTCCGCTGCGGGGGAAGGACGTCCCGGGCGATGTTCTTTTGTGCGCAGCAGGACCGCAGCAATTTCACGTCATGATCGATGCCGGACCCGTGCTGGTCCATGCCCATGCCACCGTGCGCAGGGTCGTCGCCCACCCCAGGCCTTCGCCCTGGCCGGTGGTGCGGCGGTGGCAGTTGAGTAGGGAAAGCTAGTTCATGGCCACCCTGGTACTGAGCACTGTCGGAACGCTGGTCGGTGGCCCGATCGGCGGCGCGCTGGGCGCGCTGATCGGCCGGGCCATCGACCAGACCGTGCTGTTCAAACCCAAGGACCGCGAAGGGCCGAGGCTGACCGATCTTGCGGTGCAAAGCTCGCAATATGGCAGCCCGTTCGCGCAGGTGCATGGCCGCGCGCGGGTCGCCGGAACGGTGATCTGGGCGACCGACCTCACCGAAAGCCGCATCCGCGAGGGCGGCGGCAAGGGCAGGCCGGGGACGACGCGCTACAGCTATTCGGTGTCGTTCGCCGTCGCGCTGTCGAGCAGGCCGATATCCGGCATCGGACGCATCTGGGCGGAGGGCAACCTGCTGCGCGGCGCCGATGGCGTGTTCACCAGCGACACCGGCTTTCGTCTGCACCATGGGTTTGGCGACCAGCTGCTCGATCCGTTGATCGCTGCGGCCGAAGGCGTGGGCGCCTGTCCGGCCTATCGCGGGCTTGCCTATGCGGTGTTCGAGGACATGGCGCTCGAGGAGTTCGGCAACCGGATCCCATCGCTGACCTTCGAGGTGATCGGTGATGCGGGCGAGGTCGATATCGGTGCGGTCCTGTCGGGGATCGACATCGGCACCGACGGATCGATCGTTATGCCCGCCGTCACTGGGCTGGCGCTCACCGCCGCCACGCGCCGCGAGGTGCTGCAGGCCATCGCTAACGGCTTCCCGCTGGTGCTGCACGACAGTTCCGGTGCTTTGCATGCCGATTGGCGGCAGGGCCAGATGGCATCGGACCGCACGATCGCGGCCTCGGCCTTGCTCCCGCTATCGCCCGACAGCGACGATCCGTTCCCCTATCGCGCGCAGCGGACGGTGCCGCGCACCGATGCGGTGGTGCTGCGCTATTATGAACCCGAACGCGATTATCAGCCTGGGCTGCGCCGTCACGGCACCAGCACCAGCGGCCGGATGCGCCAGATCGACCTGCCGATGGTGCTGACCGCAGCTGCCGCGCAGCAGCGGGCCGAGGCACTCGCCCGGGCCGAACGCGACGGGCTGGAAAGGATCGACCTTCGCATTGCGACGCTGGATCTTGCGACGCTGCCGGGCAAGTGTGTTTCGATCGAAGGCATGCCCGGCCTGTGGCGCGTGTTGCACTGGCGGTGGAGCGCCGATGGCATCGATCTGGCGCTCGCCAGCCAAAGGCCTGGGGGTGCTGCATTGCCCTTGGGCGCAGACCCCGGGCGCAGCGTCAACACGCCAGACGGCGGTATCGGTCCAACCCGGTTCGCGCTGTTCGATCTGCCTTCGCCGATGGACCGGCCGATGGCGCATTCGCACATTGCGCTGGCGGTCGCAGGACCGCTTGCGGGGTGGCGCGGTGCGACGGTCTATCGGCGCGAGGCCGATGGTGACCTGGGCGATCTGCTGGATGTGCTGAGGGTTGGTGCGACCATGGGCCGCAGCATCGAGGCGCTGGGCCCGGGGTCCCCGCTGCTGCGCGATGACCTCAACAGCCTGACCGTGCAGCTCGTGCGCGATGGTCCGTTCGCGCTGGTCAACGCCGATGATGCGGCGCTGTCGCGCGGCGCAAATCTGGCGATGATCGGATCCGAGGCGATCCAGTTCGCGCGTGCCGATCCCTTGGGGGACGGCATGTTCCACCTGTCCGGGCTGTGGCGCGGTCGTGGCGGAACCGAAGACGCGATCGACGGGCATGCGGCCGACGAAGCTTTCGTGCTGATCACCGAGGCGCTGGGGCTGGTCGATCCTGCGCAGATCGGAGTGGAACCCGGGTTTCGCGCCGCCGCGCAAGGCCGTGACGATCACGAACCCGTGCTCGCCGAACTTGCAAGCCATGGCCGCGCGGCGCGGCCGCTGGCACCGGTGCATGGCAGCTGGCTCGACGACGGGGCAGGGGGGCTGCTGGTCAGCTGGGTCAGACGCAGCCGCAGCGGTTTTGTCTGGCGCGATGGCATCGACGTGCCGCTTGGCGAGGACAGCGAGGCTTATCGCGTGGCCATATCCGCCGATGGCAGCGTGATCGCTGAGTTCACCGTCCCCGAACCCGCCATTGTGTTCGATTCTGCAACCGTCGCTGGCCTGCGCGCAGCGGCGAGCGTGTCGCTTCTCGCCGCCGTCGTCCAGCAGGGTGTGTTGGGCCTTTCGCCGCCGTTGCTGGTCGATCTGCCGTTGTAAACCCGGCTCTGGCCGATGTCTCAGGAGCTTTGATCATGTCGCGTACGCCGAATTTTGACCTGCCCATGCTGTTCGCCGCGCAGGCGCAAAAGGAACTGACGCACAACGAGGCGCTGGTGGTGATCGATGCTCTGCTTGGCGGATGTATCGAGGGCGTCGCCTCCGACCCGGGTACTGTCGCTGCCGAACAGGGTAGGGCGTGGGTTGTCGGGCCGTCTCCGTCCGGCATTTGGGCGGACCGGGAATCGCATATCGCCATCTCCACGGCAGGCGGCTGGCGATTTGCGCCGCCGCTTGAGAGCATGCGGATTTACGACCGTGCCGACGGCGGGATGCGCCGCTTCGATGGCAGTGAATGGCTCGGTGCCGAGGCGATCGCGGACCCTGCGGGCGGGGCGGTGGTGGATGCAGAAGCGCGCACTGTGCTCACCGCGCTCCTGGCAGCGTTGCGCGAATTTGGCCTTGTTGCCGCTACATGATTGATCTCATGGGCATTCTGCGCTTATGATTCGCATATCGCCAGTCGCGTCTGCCCCGATCCTGCATCGACCCTCTGGCGAGCGCCATTTTTTGTCCGGCACCCCCTGAAATGGCGACATTTCGGCAACACTATCATTAAAACCGCGCTTGCGTGGCAACCGGGTTGGCGTTAGTAACGTTGCCGAGTTGTCGTTTCAAATCCTAATTATAAGGGGAATATCTATGCGAAAGTTAGTCATAGGACTGGCGTTGGCATCTACCGCCCTGACCACACCGGCGCTTGCCCGTGATGGCCAGTGGTATGTTGGCGTCGAAGGCGGCGCCATGCTCGTCGAGGACATCCAGTTCGACGTCGGTGCGGTCAACAACGGTGTCACCCTCGACACCGACACCGGCTATGATGTCGGCGGCATTGTCGGCTACGATTTCGGCCCGTTCCGTCTCGAAGCTGAAGTCAGCTATCGCGAAGCCGATGTGACCGATGTCCAGAGCACTGTGGCCATCGCACGTGGTGCGCCCCTTCCCGCTCTGGTTGGTCGTTCGAACGCAGTTGGCTCGGCCAACGTGCTCGCGTTCATGCTGAACGGCCTGGTCGACTTCGGTCCCGATGATGGCCTTCAGGGCTTTGTCGGCGGCGGTGTCGGTGTTGCCCGTACGGACATCACTGCAGCTGCCACCAACCCCGGCCGCGCTGCATTCCTGAACGATTCTGACACCGGCTTTGCGTGGCAGATCCTGGCAGGCGTTCGCGCTCCGCTCAGCGATAGCTGGGACGTGGGTCTGAAGTATCGCTTCTTCAACAGCGACTCGGTCAGCCTGATCGACGCCGGTGGACGTGATTTCGACGGTCGCTTCCGCAGCCACTCGATCCTGGGCAGCATCATCTACAACTTCGGTGGTGAAGAAGCGGCTCCGCCGCCGCCTCCCCCGCCGCC
>NZ_LJHP01000038.1:0-81210 GCF_001295965.1 Blastomonas sp. AAP25 | reverse complement strand
GCGAGTGTGCGCTCCCCGCCCGAAATGTACGATCCCGCTGCCCCTCCACCACCAGCTCCGCTGGCGGTCCCCCTCCCCCAGCAAGCTGGGGGAGGATTTGAAGGGTTCTAAATTCGATCAGCCGATCCGCTTGACGCTGTCCTTGTGCGCGCCGACGCCGCCGACGCGGGCACCGCCGCCGCCGCCGCCACCCGAGCGGCCACCACCGCCACCGGGACGACCACCGCCGCCCGAGCGACGACGTGCGCCGTCACGCTTGGGGCCGTAGTTGCGGCCACCGGGGCCAGAGCGATCGCCGCTGCCACGTTCGCCACCGCGACCGCCGCCGCCCGAATTCACGGGCGCCTTGACCGGAGGCGGAAGCTGCGCTGCGGCTTCGCTGAAGCCCTTGGGCAGCGGCATCGGAACCGGCTTCACCTTGGTGAGGCGCTCGATGTCCTTGAGCAGGCCGCGCTCGTCACCGCTGACGAAAGCAATCGCGATGCCGTCGGCGCCGTTGCGCGCGGTACGACCGATACGGTGGACGTACTGCTCGGCCACGTTGGGCAGATCATAGTTGAACACATGGCTGACACCGGTGATGTCGATGCCGCGTGCCGCGATGTCGGTCGCGATCAGGACCTTGATTTCGTTGTCCTTGAACGCCTTCAATGCGGCGGTCCGCTGGCCCTGGCTCTTGTTGCCATGGATCGCGGCGGAACGGATGCCCGCTCCTGCCAGCGCGCGCACCACCTTGTCCGCGCCATGCTTGGTGCGGGTGAAGACGAGCGTGCGCTCGGGGCGGATTTCCTGCAGCTTGAGTGTGAGAAGCGCCTGCTTCTCGCTCTGGCTGACGAAGGTGACATACTGTTCGACGCGCTCGGCCGTCGTCGCCTGCGGGGCGACTTCGACGCGGACCGGGTTGTTCAGGAACCGCGCACCCAGCTCGGCAATCGCCTTGGGCATGGTCGCGGAGAAGAACAGGCTCTGGCGGTTCTTGGGCAGCATCGATGCGATGCGCTTCAGCGGCACGATGAAGCCGAGGTCCATCATCTGGTCGGCTTCGTCGAGCACGAAGATCTCGACATTCTCGAGCGTCACCGCGCGCTGCTCGATCAGGTCGAGCAGGCGGCCCGGCGTTGCGACGAGAACGTCGGTGCCGGGAGCCAGCTTCTTCTTCTGCTGGAAGATCGGCACGCCGCCGAAGATGCAGTTGACCGAAAGGTTCAGGAAGCGCGCATATTCGCGGATGTTCTCGGCGATCTGCGCGGCCAGTTCGCGGGTCGGCGAGAGGACCAGCATGCGCACGCCCTTGTGGGTGCGGCCCTTGGATTCCTTGGCGAGGTGATGCAGCGAGGGCAGCGAGAAGGCTGCGGTCTTGCCGGTGCCGGTCTGCGCGATACCGAGCAGGTCGCGGCCCTGCAACAATGCGGGGATGGCGTCCTTCTGGATCGGCGTCGGGGTATCGTAACCCTTGGAATCGAGCGCGCGGAGGATCGGATCGGCAAGGCCAAGTTCATGAAAATAAGACATAAGTGTACTCTATACAGAGCAAGGCGCTGGCCGCTCCCAAATGGGCGGCGCGCGCATTGCGGGGTTCAGAAGCGCCTGGGGGTCTCAGGAACTTCAGGAAAACGCCCCGCGTGAATTGGGATGTTCGATGGATCAAGCAGCGGGGTTTCATGACCCGGCCATTCGGACCTGTGTCTGATCCCGGAGGGATCACTGCAGATCGACGTTCACGCTGCCGGTTCGTAAGGGGCTTTGGGAAGGATTCCCGTGCCTAGGCGCGCTGCTTGGTTGGCCATATGGCGATAACCCTGCCCGATAGCAAGGAAATTCGCGTGGGCGCGTGGCTCAGGCGGCTTCCTGCACGTCCGCGGGGCCGCCGATCAGTACGAAACGGCGGTCGCAATAGCCGCATTCGACATAGCCCTTCTCGTCGATCTGCAGCCAGACGCGCGGGTGCCCCAGCGCTGCGCCGCCGCGAACGTCGCTCGCGCCATCGCAGGCGACGCGGGGGGTGTTGGTGCGGACGGTTTCAGGAGGCGTGATCATGGCTGGTGCGATTATCAAAGATGCCGCGCTCGCGCAATCGGGCTTTCGCGCGATGACCGCATCATGCCTTGTACAGCCCGTCGAGGCGGTCCTGATAGCGCCCGCGGATGACATGGCGGCGGATCTTCATCGAGGGCGTCATCTCGCCATTCTCGATGGTGAACGGCTCATCGGCAAAGGCGAACTGGCGGACCTTCTCGATCACCGACAGATCGGCATTGACCCGGTCGAGCGCGGCGCGGACCGCGGACTTGAACGCCGGATTGGCCTGCAGCGCGGCAAAATCCACCTTCACCCCCTGCGCCGTGGCCCACTCCATCGCCCATTCGGGGTCCGGAACCACCAGCCCGACCAGATAGGGGCGGCGGTCGCCCATCACCATCGCCTGGTGAATCTCGGGCTGCAGCGTCAGCATGCCCTCGACCTTCTGCGGCGAGACGTTGTCGCCCTTGTCGTTGACGATCAGGTCCTTCTTGCGGTCGGTGATCGCGATTCGGCCCGCATCGTCGATATGGCCGATGTCGCCGGTGTGCAGCCAGCCATCCTTGAGTACGCGCGCGGTCTCTTCGGGGTTCTGCCAATAGCCGTGCATCACCAGTTCGCCGCGCACCAGGATTTCGCCGTCCTCGGCAATTGCCACCTCGGTGTCGGCGAGCGGCGGGCCCACCGTATCCATCTTGATCCCCACCGACGGGCGGTTGCACGCGATGATCGGCGCCGCCTCGGTCTGGCCATAGCCCTGCAGCAGCGTGATGCCGAGCGCGTGGAAGAACACGCCGATCTCGGGGTTGAGCGGCGCGCCGCCCGAGACCATCGCCTTGACCCTGCCGCCGAAGCGCGCCTGGATTTTGGGGCGCAGGCTTTTCGACAGAATGAAGTCCATCGGCTTGTCGACCAGCCCCGCCCGGCCCGCCAGCTGCTTCTCGCCCAAGGTCATCGCGCGTTCGAACAGGAAGTTGGCGACCTTGCCCTGCTTCTGGATCTGCTTGAGGATGCGTGCCCGCAGCACCTCGAACAGCCGCGGCACCACCACCATCAGCGTCGGGCGCACCTCCTCGATGTTGCTGGCGAGCTTTTCCAGCCCTTCGGAATAATAGATCTGCGCGCCCAGCCCGATCGGGAAGAACTGGCCGGCGCTGTGTTCATAGGCATGGCTGAGCGGCAGGAAGGAGAGGAACACTTCGTCCTCCCAGCGGAAATCCTCGGCGATCACGCGGGTGGGTCCTGCGACATTGTGCAGGATCGCGCCATGGTGCTGCATCACCCCTCGCGGCGCGCCGCCGGTGCCGCTGGTGTAGATGATGCAGGCGGTGTCGTTGCGGGTGAGCTGCGCGGCGTCGGCGCGCACCTGCGCCATCAGATCGGCCTGGCGGGCGGAATCGCCGGTCACCAGATCGGCCCAATTGTGCGTGCGGAAACGGCTGGCCTGACCGACCTTCATCGGCTCCATGCCGATCACGTGCCAGGCATTGCCCGCGCGCAGCACCGCGGGCAGCAGCGTGCGCGCCAGCTTGGCGTTGGACACGATCACCGCGCGCGCGCCCGAATTGTCGAGAATGTGCTGGTGGTCGCGCTCGGTGTTGGTGGTGTAGGTCGGCACCGTGATGCAGCCTGCCGCCATGATCGCAAGATCGGCGATGCACCATTCGGGCCGGTTTTCGCTGACCAGCATCACCCGGTCGCCGCGCGCCAGCCCCATGTCTTTCAGCGCATGCGCAAGCTCTGCCACCTGGCCCGCCGCCTCGCTCCAGCTGATCGAGACCCAGGCCCCGCCGCGCTTGGCCCACAAGAAGGGCCTGGCGCCCAGCTCGTCGGCGCGGGCAAAGAACATGGCGACCAGATTGTCGAACTGCGCAAACTGGTCGAGGGACGTGTTGGCGATCACCGGTATAAGGCTCCTCAAAGTGCCGCGCTTCGGCGCGCGGTCTTGTGATCACGGGTCTAGCGGGCTTTGGTTGCAGGAGCAATCAGTGCTGGCGGGTCAAATCCGCAACGTCCGACCGGCCTTGCCCAGGGCCGCCTTGTCCTCGGTATCCAGCCCCAGCTTCAGCCCCAGCCAGACCAAGGGAAAGAACAGCCCAAACTGCAAGGCGGCCCGCAGCGCCATGTGCAGGCCGCCGAACGCGACGCCGATCAGCCACAGCGCCGCCAGACCGGCCACGCCGCAGGCCAGCGCGCGCACGAAATGGCTGTCGAACGGGCCGAGCCCGTTGCTCCACCACAATTCCACCACTGCCGACCAGCTCGACACGACCACGCCTGCGCTCACCGCCAGCGCCATGCCGGTCGCGCCCAGTGTGGGGACCGTCAGCCAGCCGACCAAGGCGGCGATGGCGATCCCGGCAAGCGAATTGGCCAGCGGCAGCATGCGGTGGCCGGTCATCTCGACGATCGGGGTGGCAGCGCCCAGGATCGTTTCGCCAGCACGCCCGACCAGCAGCACGATGAGCACCGGAAGCGCAGCGGCGGCCTGCGGCGAGAACAGCAGCAGCAGCGCATCGCCGCCCGCGATCATCACGCCAGTCAGCGGCAACACGACGATCGCCGCCAGCCGGTTGGCAAAGCGGTACAGGGGCGCGATCTCGGCGGGGTCGGCGGCGCTCTGCGCGGCGCTCAAGGGCGCGAGGACATAAAGGAACGTCTGGCGCACGATCAGCGGCACCGAAGCGATCTTGCGCGCGATGCCGAACAGCCCGGCGGCGACCGCACCCCCCGCACCGCTGAGCGCCAGCCCCAGCAGCACCGGCGGCAGATCGTTGAACGCGCGCCGCGCAAGGTTGGGGGGCATCGTCGCGAGCCCGCTCTTGAGCGTGTCGCGGCGCAGCGCCGGCGGCATCGGTGCGCGCCACAGTAGGGCGAGATCATAATAGCGGCCCAGCAGCCGCACCGACAGCCAGGCGGTGATCGCGAGCGAGGCGATATGCGCGATGAACAGCCCGAACAACCGCACCCCCAGCGCATAGAGCGCCACCGCGACGATCAGCCGCGCGATCTGCTCCCAGAAGATTCGCAGCCGGATCTCGGGACCGAAGGCGCGCTTGGCGCGCGCAGCGGCGGTGGCGATCTCCAGCGCGACGGTCAAAGGCAGCGTCCAGATGAACAATGCGATCATTTGCGGAAGCGCCGCGCGCATCTCCGGGCCGACGGCAAAGGCGGGTGCGATCCACGGCGCTGCCAGCGAAATCGCGAGCGCGAGCAGCGCGGACGGGATCACCGTCACCAGCAGCGCATAGCGCACTGCGCCATGCTCCGCCTCGCGGCTGGGCGCGGCGGGAACCGATCGCTGCAGCCCCTGCGCCAGCGAGAGCGTCGTCAGTGTCGCCAGCAGGTTCACCGCCGCCCACAGCACGATATAGGTGCCATAGGTTGCAAGCCCGAACATCCACACGAAAGCGGGCTGGGTGATGATCTCGATGACCGCGCCCATTCGCGCCAGGCCTGACAATGCCGCCCCACTGGCCACGTCGGTGCGGCTGACGGCAGGGGCGCGGCTGACGGCAGGGGCGGCGCTGACGGCAGGGCCGCCGGGGGGAGCGTCAGGATCGGCGGGCGTGTCCGCCACGGTTGCGGCCTATTCCTCGGTGCGGATCAGCACGGTTTCGCCCACCATCAGGAACAGCAGGAAAGGCGACCATGCGGCAAGGATCGGCGGGTAGGCACCCAGATTGCCCATCGCCAGCGCGAAATTGTCCGCGACGAAATAGGCAAAGCCCAGCGCCATGCCGATCACCGCGCGGATGAACAGCTGGCCCGAGCGCGCAAGGCCGAAGGCGGCGACCGCGCCGAGCAGCGGCATCAGCAGCGCCGACAGCGGGCCCGAGAGCTTGTGCCACAGGTTGGATTCGAGCGAGGCGGTCGGGCGGCCTGCCTCCTTGAGCTCAGCAATCGCAGACCACAATTGCAGGAACGACATGCCTTCGGGGTTGACCTTGCTCAGCGTGAACTGGTCGGGGCGCACCCCGCCTGCGGTGGTGATGTTGCCCAGCGCCTGCTTCTGGCCGGTGGTGACATCGAACTGGCTGGCCGCGGTCAGCTTCCAGCCGCTGCCGGTGTAAACCCCCTCGGTCGCGGTGACGATGCGCGCAAGCCCGCCTTCCTTGTCGCGGACATAGACCGAAATGCCGGTCAGCCGGGTGGCGGGGCCGGTGCCCTCGACCGTATCGGCCTGGATAATGCTGTCGCCATCGCGCACCCAGACATTGGCCTTCACGTTGGAATCGCGCGGGATCGGGCCGAACTCGGCCTGCTCCCAGGCGCTTAGCGTTGCGGTCGCGCGGCTGAGAATGCGTTCGGAAAACACGAAGGTGATCGCCGACACGCCCAGCGCCGCGATCAGCAGCGGCGCCAGCACCTGGTGTGCCGAGAGCCCCGAGGCCTTCATCGCGACGACCTCGCTGTTTTGGTTGAGCGTTGCCAGCGTGATGATCGTCGCCAGCAGCACCGAGAACGGCAGCACCAGATCGATGATCTGCGGCGCGCGCAGACTGATATAGGTCAGAAGCTGCGCCTGGCCGTTGCCGGGATAGGCAAGGATCTTGCCGCTTTCGCCCAGCAGGTCGAGCGACTGCAGCACCAGGAACAGCAATGCTGCCACCGCCAGGATGCTGGTGAGGAACTTGCGCGCCATGTAGATGGCGACGGTGCGCGAGGGGAAGAATTCCATCTGCATGGCCCTATTCCTGGAAGGACCGCTTGCGGCCGAAGCTGAACAGCCCGCGGATCGCCGTGCCCGATTTGGCAAACAGCTTCTCCAGCGTACCGATCGGCTGACCGCCGGGCACGAAGGCAACCTGATAGTACATCCAGCCGATCAGCGCGGCAAACAGCGAGAAGGGTAGCCACAGGGCGATGATCGGATCGACCAGCCCCAGCGCGCCCACATCTTCGCCATATTCGTTGATCTTGTGATAGGTCACGATCATCACGATCGACAGGAAGACGCCCAGCGCCGAGGTCGATCTTTTGGGCGGGATCGCGAGCGCCAGAGCCAATAGCGGCATCAGCATCATCATCACCACCTCGACCATGCGGAAGTGGAAATTGGCGCGGGTCTGGTTGCGCTGCTGCTCGGGAATGCGCGCATCGGCGCCGATCCGGACCAGCTCGGGGATGGTGTATTCGCGGTCCTTGCCGCCACCGCGCCTGCGGAAGGATTCGATCTTGGGCAGATCGATCGGCAGGTCGTGGTTGGAGAAGGTCAGCACCCGCGGGGTTTCATAGCCCGGCGCATTGTGGATCAGGGTGCCGCGGGTGAGCCGCAGAATGATGACATTGGGGTCGTCGGTGGCGAGGAACTTGCCCTGCTCGGCACTGACCGAAAGCGAGGTGCCCGATTTGGCTTCGGCGCGCACGAAGATGCCGAACAGTTCGCGTCCGCCATCGCGGCTCTGCTCGATCCGCATCGTCATCCGGTCGCCCAGCTGGGTGAACTCGCCGACCTTGATCGATGCGCCCAGCGCGCCCGAGCGCAGTTCGAATCCCAGCTCTTCATACGCATAGCGCGCCTTGGGCTGGATATAGCCGACCAGCGCCAGGTTGACGAGCATCAGCGCGACCGCAAACATGTAGGGCACGCGCAGCAGCCGGGTGTAGCTGAGGCCCACCGCGCGGAACACGTCGAGCTCCGACGACATCGCCAGCTTGCGGAAGGCAAGCAGGATGCCCAGCAGCAGGCCGATGGGGATGCCGAGCGAGAGATATTCGGGGATCAGGTTGGCAAGCATCCGCCACACCACGCTTACCGGGCCGCCTTCGGCCGCGACGAAATCGAACAGGCGCAGCATCTTGTCCAGCACCAGCAGCATGGCCGCTATGACCAGCGTGCCGACGAGCGGGAAGAAGACGAGACGGGCGATATAAGCGTCTGTGGCGGTTATCAATTTCAACTTATTGTCGCCCTGTCACCATGATTTGGCCGCAAACGCTTCCCATAAGCAGACGGGTAAAGGGGGCTCATCAGCCAAACCGCGCCATCCGGAGCGGTCCGGCTATAGCTTCTGGGATTGATTACGTCATGTTCAAAATTGCGGCAAAATCACTGGCCATCGCGGCTGCAGGCACCCTTGCCTTTGCAGTGTCCGTGCCCGTGGCCAGCGCGCAGCGGCAGGAAATCTCCAACGACATGCGCAAATGCGGCGCCGGTGCGTCCGGTCCTGCGGTGCATGTCGAGGTGAGCGGGTTCAAGGCCGCGACGGGCCGCGTGCGCGTCCAGGCTTATCCCGCGACCAAGGGCGCCTGGCTCGAAAAGGGCGCGTGGATCAACCGGATCGATGCGCCGGTCTCGCCCCGTGGCGGCAAGATGAACTTCTGCGTGCCGGTGCCTGATACCGGCGCTTATGGCATCGCCGTGCGCCACGATGTCGATGGCAGCGGCAAATCGGGCTGGAACGATGGCGGCGGGTTTTCGAACAACCCCTCGCTCTCGCTGCTCAGCCTCAAGCCCTCCGCAAGCAAGACCGCTATCCGGGTCGGTCCCGGCGTAACGCGCATCCAGGTGGTTTTGAACTATCGCCAGGGCATGACGATCAAGCCGATAGGATAGACCTAGATGACCCTCGTAGCGCTCATTTCCAATCCACGCTCCACCGGCAACAAGGCGTTGCTGCCGGCGGTGCGTGATTATTGCGCGCACAATCCCGACATTTTCCATTATGAGGTGGAAGAGGTTCACCAGATCGCCGACGCGCTGCGCGCGATCGCTCTGGTCAAGCCCAAGGTGCTGGTGATCAACGGCGGCGATGGCACGGTGCAGGCGACGCTGACCGAGCTCTATCATGGCGGCCATTTCGGCAAGAACCCGCCCCCGGTGGCGGTGCTGCCCAACGGCAAGACCAACCTGATCGCGCTCGATCTGGGCGCCAGCGGCAAGCCGATCCCGACGCTCGACCGCATCGTCAACATCGCGGGCAACGACCTCGAAAGCCATATCGTGGTGCGCCAGCTGATCGCGCTGACCGATGGCGAGGATGGCCGTCCGGTGCTGGGCATGTTCATGGGCGGTGCCGGCCTTGCCGAGATCATCCTGTACTGCCGCCAGAAGATCTATCCCCTGGGCCTGCCCAATTCGGTCAGCCATTTCATCGCGGCCGTCGCCGGGCTGCTGACCATGCTGTTCGGCCTCACCGCCAAGTTCCTGCCGATCACCCGCTCGGCGCTGCGAATCTCGTACTTCCAGAAGGGCGAGCTCAACGGCAGCTTCATCGTGGTGATGGTGACGACGCTGGAGAAACTGCTGCTCGGCAGCCGCGCGGAGGCAGGCAGCTCGCCCACCGGGCAGCTGAAGTTCATCGCGGTGGAACACAACCGCGCGGGCCTGACGACGATGCTGATCGACACGCTGATGGGCCGCTTCGGCACCCGGCGCGGACGCGGCGTGCATCTGGCGCGCGAGGACATGATCCGCATCGACAGCGACCGCAGCCGCAGCCGCGTCGTGCTCGATGGTGAGATCTTCGAGGCCAGCGCGGGCAAGCCGATCATTCTGCGCTCGACCGATCCGGTGCCGTTCCTGCGGCTGGCGGCTTGATCGCCTTTTTCGCCATTCCCGCGAACGCGGGAATCCCGCTATAGACGCGACGCCTGCAAGGAAGCGGGACCCCCGCGTGCGCGGGGGTGACGAAAGAATGTGGACGTTAGCGTGGACTCTCTGAAATCCCTGATCGCCGCCGAGGCGCTGCAGCCGGTCGACCCACGCGTCAGCGCCTTTGCTGCCGAGCTCGTCCGCCCGTTCGGCCGTGCGGCGCGCGCGGTGATCTTCTACGGATCGTGCCTGCGCGAAGCACAGCTCGACGGGCTCATGCTCGATTTCTACGTGATCGTGTCGGATTATGCCGAGGCCTATCGCCAGGCTGGCAAGGCCGGGTGGATGGCAAGCGCCAATGCGCTGATCCCTCCCAATGTCTTCCCCGCCGCGCACGACAATCTCGCGGCGAAATACGCGGTGCTGTCCGAAGCCGATCTGGCGCGCGCGTGCTCGATGCAGGCCGGCGATGTCTCGGTCTGGGCGCGGTTCGCGCAGCCGGTGCGGCTGGTGTGGAGCGCGGATGATGCCGCGCGCGATGCCGCGCTGGCCGCCCTGTGCGATGCGCCGGTGACGCTGCTGCGCCATGCCGCGCCGGTGACCGATCCCGCGCCCGGCGATCTGCTGGCCGCGTGGCGTACCGGCTTCACCCGCACCTATGGCGCTGAACTGCGCGCCGAGCGCGGTGATCGCCCGGACAAGGTCGTCGATTTCGCGCCCGATCATTATGCCAGGGTCGGCGCGGCGATCGCGCGCGAACATCCCGACATTGCCGCGATGCCGCGTCCCGAGGCCGAAAGCCGCTGGGCGGCGCTCAGGCGCAAGGGCAAGAAGATGACGGTGGCGCGGCTCGCCAAGGCAAGCTTCACCTTTGCCGGCGGGATCGATTACCTCGCCTGGAAGATCAATCGGCACGCAGGCACACAGATCGAGATCCAGCCCTGGCAACGCAAATGGCCTCTGGTTGCGGCGGTGTTCCTGGTGCCCAGGCTGCTGCGATCGGGCGCGGTGAAGTAGCATTGCCCTCTCCCCTGCCGCTTGCGGGAGGGGAGATATCGCGCTTCCATCTTCACCCTTGATTTTCCAGCCCAAAACCGCCATCTCCCTAATCGGAACGATTCACTCCGATTAGCGGGTCAAGCCTTATGCGCATGTCCAGTCTTGCCGATTATGCCGTTGTGCTAATGAGCGCCGCCGCGCGCCATTGCGGCGGAATGCGCTGCAATGCGCGCGCGCTGGCGACCGAGACCGGGCTGCCTTTGCCCACCGCGCAGAAGCTGGTGAGCAAGCTGTCGGCGGCCGGGCTGATCGAATCGGTCCGCGGTGCAGGCGGCGGTTTCCGGCTGTCGCGCCCGCCCGCCGCGATCACGCTCGCCGATATCGTCGAGGCGGTCGACGGCCCCATCGAGATCACCGTGTGCGCGGGCGACCACGCCAGCGATTGCGCGATGGAGGGCAGCTGCCATGTCCGCCCGCACTGGCAGATCGTCAACCGCACCATCCGCGCCGCGCTCTCAGGCGTGACTCTCGCAAGCCTCGGCCAGCACGTTCCAACGTCTCTTGGCCTCGATCCCGAACGCCCCGAACATCCGCTCGACCTGAAGAAGGTCGGCGAAAGGACCTCAACGTGACCGACGACAGCACCCCTGCAGACACTGCAGCCGACACCAGGCCGCGCGACGCCGATGCCTGGGCGGCGGCGGAAAAGGCGAGCACCTATGAATGGGGCTTTTCGTCTGCCATCGAGCAGGAAATGGCCCCCAAGGGCCTGACCGAAGACACTGTCCGCTATATCAGCGCCAAAAAGAACGAGCCCGAGTGGATGCTTGACTGGCGGCTGAAGGCCTTTCGCATCTGGCAGACGCTGGAGACGCCCGACTGGGCCAAGCTCAACGTGCCGCCCATTGATTATCAGGACGCCTATTATTACGCCGAGCCCAAGGCCAAGCCCAAGCTGGGCTCGTTGGACGAGGTCGATCCCGAGATTCTGGAAGTCTACAAAAAGCTCGGCATCCCCATTGAAGAGCAGAAGGTTCTCGCCAATGTCGAGGGCGCGCGCAAGGTTGCGGTCGATGCGGTGTTCGACAGCGTCTCGGTCGCGACCACCTTCCGCGAAGAGCTGTCGCGCGCAGGCGTGATCTTCATGTCGATCAGCGAGGCGATCCGCGAATATCCCGATCTGGTCAGGAAGTGGCTGGGCAAGGTCGTGCCGGTGCGCGACAATTATTTCGCGACACTGAACTGCGCGGTCTTTTCCGACGGCACCTTCGTCTACATCCCCGAAGGCGTGCGCTGCCCCATGGAGCTGAGCACCTATTTCCGCATCAACGCCGAGAACACCGGCCAGTTCGAGCGCACTTTGATCATCGCCGACAAGGGCAGCTATGTCAGCTATCTCGAAGGCTGCACCGCGCCGCAACGCGACGAGAACCAGCTGCACGCCGCGGTGGTCGAACTGGTGGCGATGGACGATGCCGAGATCAAGTACTCGACCGTGCAGAACTGGTACCCAGGCGATGCCGAGGGCAAGGGCGGGATCTACAATTTCGTCACCAAGCGCGGGCTGGCGCAGGGCGCACGCTCCAAGATCAGCTGGACGCAGGTCGAAACCGGCTCTGCGGTGACGTGGAAATACCCGTCGTGCGTTTTGAATGGCGAGGACAGCGTCGGCGAGTTCTATTCGGTCGCGGTGACCAACAATTACCAGCAGGCCGATACCGGCACCAAGATGATCCACAACGGCAAGGGCAGTCGCTCGACCATCGTGTCGAAGGGGATCAGCGCGGGACGCAGCAACAACACCTATCGCGGGCTGGTGCGCGTCGCGCCGGGGGCAGAAGGCGTGCGCAATTTCACCCAGTGCGATTCACTGCTGCTCGGCGACCAGTGCGGCGCGCACACCGTGCCGTATATCGAAGTGCGCAATCCATCCGCGCAGATCGAGCATGAGGCGACGACCAGCAAGATCAGCGATGATCAATTGTTCTACGCGATGCAGCGCGGGCTCTCGTCCGAGGATGCCGTGGCGCTGATCGTCAACGGCTTTGCGCGCGAAGTGCTCAAGCAGCTGCCGATGGAGTTCGCGGTCGAAGCGCAGAAGCTGCTGGGGATTTCGCTGGAAGGCTCGGTCGGTTGATCCTGCTGTCCGCCCTGGCCCTGATGCAGCCTGCGATGGTGCCGCCCGCCCCGGCGGACGAGATCGTCGTGGTCGCCGAACGGATGAAGCGGATCAAGCTGCGCCTCTCGCGCAGCAAGGGCGTGCTCAAAAGCTGCCGCGTGCGCGTGTCGAGCGGCGATCCGGTGATCGACGGCTATGCCTGCGAGGCGATCGGCGCGTGCATGACCGAAGGCGCGATCAAGCGCCAGCCGCTGACCGATTGCACCACCGACAAGGTGCTGGCGTTCTACCACGATCGCCGCAGTGCTGCGGATACGAGCGAATGATCCATCCAATCCACATCCGTCATCCCGAAAGACTCCGGTGTGACGACAGACAACCGATTTTGCCGAACGAGATGAATGACTGATGCTCCAAATTAACAACCTCCACGCCCAGGTCGGTGACACGTCGATCCTCAAGGGCCTCTCGCTCACCATCAACGCGGGCGAGATCCATGCGATCATGGGGCCGAACGGCGCGGGCAAGTCGACGCTCGCCTATACGCTGGGCGGACGGCCCGGGTACGAGGTGACCGAGGGCTCCGCGACCTTTGACGGCCAGGATCTGCTCGCGCTGGAACCGCATGAGCGCGCGGCTGCCGGCCTGTTCCTCGGCTTCCAGTATCCGGTCGAAATCCCCGGCGTCTCCAACCTGCAGTTCCTGCGCGAAAGCCTCAACTCGCAGCGCCGGGCGCGTGGTGAGGAGCCATTGTCGGGCGCCGAGTTCATCAAGCTCGCCAAGGAGAAGGCGGCATTGCTCAAGATGGACATGGACATGCTCAAGCGGCCGGTGAACGTCGGCTTTTCGGGCGGCGAGAAGAAGCGCAACGAGATGGTGCAGATGGGGATCATCGACCCCAAGCTCGCCCTGCTCGACGAGACCGACTCCGGGCTCGACATCGACGCGCTGCGCATCGTCGGCGAGGGTATCAACACCATCATGCGCAAGCCGGATAAAGCCGTGCTGCTGATCACGCATTATCAGCGGCTGCTCGATCTGGTGAAACCTGATTTCGTCCACGTCCTCGCCGGTGGCCGCATCGTCCGCAGCGGCGGCGCCGAACTGGCGCTCGAGCTCGAAGAACAGGGATATGAGGCAGTTGCATGAGTGACATGCGCGCCTTGCCGCTCGCACAGTTGCAGCGAGATTATCTTGCGGACAGCACCGCGGGCATGCCGATCGCTGGGCTGATCACATGGTCTGCCCTGGCTGTCGCAAGCTGGCGGATGGGCGATGCGATGCCTGCATGGGTCGCGTTTACCGCAGCAGCAGCACCGTTCCCTTTGTCGATCCTTATCGACAAGCTGCGCGGTGCGCCGGGGCTGAGCACGCAATCGAACAAGAACCCGCTCACCCAACTGTTCATGCAGTTCATCTTCGTGATCGCGCTAATCATTCCCTTCGTGATTTTCGCCGCCCAGGCATCCTCGTCGATCGCGCTGCTGATCCTGGGGCTGGCAATCCTTGCCGGCATGATCTGGGTCCCGCATGGCTGGGCAGCGGATGACCGCGCGGGGATGATCCATTTCGGTTTGCGCGCGGTGCTTTGCTATTCGGCCTATCTGTTCGTGCCCGAGCCGAACACGGGGGCAGCGATCGCTGGTGCTGCGGCGCTGACCTATGTCTATGCCATCTGGGCGATGAAGAAGCCGGAGTCGGTGAAATGAGCAACGTCATCCCGCTCCCCACCCGCAAGGACGAGGCCTGGCGCTATGCCGATCTCGATGCGCTCGCGCGCGTCTGGGGCGATGTTCCGCAAGGGCCCGAGCGGATCACTGTCCCGGCGGGAGAAACCCTGGCCCGCCAGATCGTGCTGCCGGTGGCGATGTCGGGCGTGTCGATCATCGACCTCGATGTCGTGATCGAGGCCGGCGCGACCTTCGCGCTGCACCTGCTCGCCACCGACGCTGATTATGGCCGGATGAGCGTTAACGTGCTGCTGCACGAGGGCGCGCATTTCGAGATGGGCGGCGCGATCCTCGGCCATGCCGACCAGACGCTCGAGATCGTCACGCAGGTCAACCACGCGCACCCCAATGCGACCAGCAACCAGGTGGTGCGCAGCGTGCTTGCAGGCCATGCCACCGGATCGTTCCTGGGTAAGGTCGCGGTCGCGCGGCATGCACAGAAGACCGATGCCTCGCAGTCGGTCAAGGCGATGCTGCTCGATCGCACCGCGACCGCCAATGCCAAGCCCGAGCTCGAAATCTACGCCGATGATGTGAAATGCGCGCACGGCGCGACCGTGGGCGAGCTCGACAAGGCGGCGTTGTTCTACATGGCCGCGCGCGGTCTGCCGCCGAGCATCGCGCGCAAGCTGATGCTGCAGGCGTTCATCGCCGATGCTTTCGTGTCGCTGGAAGACGATGCCGCACGCGAGGCGATCGAGACGCGCGCGCTTGCGGCGCTGGAGGGTCTGGCGTGATGGCCACGCTCGCACCCGCCCGCCTGCTTGACCACCGCGCCGACTTCCCCGGGCTCGTCACCTCTGAAGGCAAGCCCTGGCATTATCTCGATACCGCCGCGACCGCGCAGAAGCCGCGCGCGGTGATCGATGCGATCGCAAGGGCCTATGGGCCGGATTACGCAACCGTGCACCGCGGCGTCTATGCGCGCTCGGCGGACATGACGATCGCCTATGAAAATGCGCGGTCCAAGGCGGCGCGCTTCATCGGTGGCCGCGAAGAGGAAACCGTGTTCGTGCGCGGAGCGACCGAGGGAATCAATCTCGTCGCGCATAGCTGGGGCATGGCCAACCTCAAGCCCGGCGACCGGATCATGCTGAGCCAGCTCGAGCATCACAGCAACATCGTGCCGTGGCAGCTGGTGGCAGAGCGCACCGGGGCCGAGATCGACGTCGCGCCGCTGACCGAGGATGGCCGGATCGATCTCGACGCGCTCGCATCGATGCTGACCGAACGGCACAAGATGGTTGCGCTGGCGCATGTGTCGAACGTGCTGGGCAGCGTGCTCGATGCGCGGCGCGCGGCGGATATCGCGCACTCAGTGGGCGCGCTGCTGCTGCTCGATGGCTGCCAGGCGGTGCCGCGGCTGCCGGTCGATGTCGCCGCACTCGACTGCGATTTCTATGTCTACTCCGCGCACAAGCTTTACGGCCCGACCGGCATCGGCGTGCTGTGGGGCAGGGCGGCTTTGCTCGCGGAGATGCCGCCATGGCAGGGCGGCGGTGCGATGATCGACCGGGTCACCTTCGCGCGCACCACCTTTGCGCCCCCGCCGCAGCGGTTTGAGGCGGGAACCCCGCATATCGCGGGCGCGGTCGGGCTGGCAGCCGCGATCGATTATGTCGAGGCGATCGGAGTGGAGGCGATCCACGCGCATGAGTGCGCACTGGTCGCCGAGGCACAGGAGGCACTGGCGGGCATCAACGCGATCCAGGTTTTCGGGCCAAAGGACAGCGCGGGCATCCTGTCGTTCGCGATGCAGGGGGTGCATCCGCACGACATCGGCACCATATTGGATGAAGCCAACGTCGCGATCCGCGCCGGGCACCATTGCGCCCAGCCGCTGATGGACCATCTGGGCGTGCCCGCCACCGCGCGCGCGAGCTTCGGCGTGTACAGCAACAGCGACGATGTCGAGGCCCTGGTGCGCGGGCTCGACCGGGTGCGCAGGATTTTCGGGTGAGGGATATGGACGAGACAGGAAAGATCATGGCACAGCAAGTGGATGCGGTGGACAAGCCGCCCAAGGCGCGCGTCGACATGGCGATCGACACCACCGGGCCCGAGAGCGCGGGCGAACGCTATCGCCGCAAGCGCGATTATCTTGACGGGTTCCTCAGTGAAAAGCCCACCGGCGTCGCACCGACCGAACCGGGCGGCGAAGTCTATGAGGCCGTGATCGAGGCGCTCAAGGGCATTTATGATCCCGAAATCCCGGTGAACATCTACGATCTGGGGCTGATCTACGGCGTCGAGGTCAGCGATGGCCATGCCATCATCAGCATGACGCTGACCACGCCGAACTGTCCGGTGGCAGAATCGATGCCTGGTGAGATCGAACTCACGGTGGGCTCGGTTCCGGGCGTCGGCCATGCCGAGGTCAATCTGGTCTGGGACCCGCCCTGGGATCCGGGCAAGATGTCCGACGAGGCCAAGCTTGAAATGGGAATGCTATGACCACCACAACCCGCACCCGTCCTGCCGCGTTGACGCTCACCCCGTCGGCCGAGGCACGGATCGCACATCTGATGCAGACCGCGCCCGATGGGGCGATCGGGGTCAAATTGTCGACCCCGCGCCGGGGATGCTCGGGGCTTGCCTATTCGGTCGATTACGTTACCGAAGAAGTGAAGTTCGACGAGAAGATCGAGACCCCGGGCGGGCTTTTCTATGTCGACGGCGGGTCGATCCTGTATCTGATCGGATCGGTGATGGACTGGGTCGAGGACGATTTCACCGCCGGCTTCGTGTTCGCCAACCCCAATGCCAAGGGCGCTTGCGGCTGCGGCGAGAGCTTTACCGTCTGACGCAGCCGCATGCCCCGGTCATGCTTGCGGCGTGATCGGTCGCTCGCCGACGATCGACAGGCCATAGCCATCCAGCCCGACCAGGCTGTGATGCGAGTTGGTGAGCAGTTCCATGTCCTGCACCCCCATTTCGGTGAGGATCTGCGCGCCGATGCCATAATCGCGCAGTTCTTCCATGTCGGCGACCGCTTCGCCGGACTTGAGCCGGATCGCCTGGCTGAGGCTGTTGGTCCCGTGGCGGTTGAGCAGCACCACCAGCCCCGAGCCCTCCGCTCCGATGATTTCCATCGCGCGTTCGAGCAGTCCGGTCCGCGCGCCGGTCTCGCCGAAGATGTCGGCGAACGGGTTGAGCACGTGCATGCGCACCAGCGTCGGCTTGTCGGGGTCGACATGGCCCTTCTGCAGCACGGTCTGCTCGGTCTTCTCGGCCTTGTTGTAGAAGACGATCGCCTTCCACTCACCGCCGAATTCGCTGGTGAAGCGGACCTCGGCGCGCTTTTCGACGAGATGGTCGTGGCGGCGGCGATAGGCGATCAGGTCGCGGATCGTGCCGATCTTCATGCCGTGGATGTGCGCGAACTCGATCAGGTCGTCGAGCCGCGCCATGGTGCCGTCGTCGTTCATGATCTCGCAGATCACGCCCGAGGGGTTGAGCCCCGCGAGGCGCGAGACATCGACCGCAGCCTCGGTGTGCCCGGCGCGCACCAGCACGCCGCCATCGCGCGCCATCAGCGGAAAGACATGGCCGGGAGTGACGATCTCTTCGGGGCCCTTGGCGGCATCGATCGCCACGGTGACCGTGCGCGAGCGGTCCGCGGCGCTGATCCCGGTGGTCACGCCGGTGCGCGCCTCGATCGAGACGGTGAACGCGGTTTCGTGCCGTGTGCCGTTGTGCCGTGACATCAGGTTGAGGCCGAGCTGCTCGACCCGGTCCTTGGTCAGCGCCAGGCAGATCAGGCCGCGGCCGTATTTGGCCATGAAGTTGATTGCGTCGGGAGTCGCCATCTGCGCGGGGATGATCAGGTCGCCCTCGTTCTCGCGGTCCTCGTCATCGACCAGGATGTACATGCGGCCGTTGCGCGCTTCGTTGATGATCTCTTCAGCGGAAGCCATCACGCCGGCGGGGTCGCGCGACAGATAGCGTTCCAGCTTGCCCAGGGTATCGGCGGTGGGGTTCCAGTCGGGCTCGCCCAGCTTGCGCAGCGAATTGGCGTGCAGCCCGGCTGCGCGGGCGAGGCCTGCGCGGCTTTCCTGACCGGCTTCGATGATTTCAACGATACGTTCGATAAGCTGTGCTGACATCGGAATATCCCTTCGGGGACTCCGGTATCACATTGTAATGTGCTTCGTAAAGTAGATATCACATTGCAGTGGATTTTGCCGCATTCACCTCGTTCATCCGCATCAGATAGCGCGCAAGCACGTCGATCTCCAGATTGACCGGATCGCCCGGCTGCAGCGCGCCCAGGGTGGTCATCTCCCAGGTATGCGGGATGATATTGAGCCCGAAATGGACGCTGCCGTCGCTCTGGTCTGAATGCGAATTCACCGTCAGCGACACGCCCTCGACGGTGATCGACCCCTTGGCGGCAATATAGGGCGCCAGCGCATGCGGCGCGGCAATGGTGAAGCGGATCGAATCGCCTTCGGATTCGCGCGCCACAACGGTCCCCATGCCGTCGACATGCCCGGTGACGATGTGCCCGCCCAGCTCGTCGCCGATCTTCAGCGCGCGCTCGAGGTTCAGCCGGGTGCCAGCCTCCCAGCGTCCCGCGCTGGTCTTGCTGACCGTCTCGGCGCTGATATCGACGGTGAACCAGTCGTCGCCCTTGGAGGTTACGGTCAGGCACGCGCCCGAGCAGGCGATCGAGGCGCCGATCGCGACGCTGCCCATGTCATAGCTGCAGCGGATGCGCGCATGCAGGTCGCCGCGCTGCTCGACATGGTCGATGGTGCCGATATCGGTGATGATGCCTGTGAACATGATCGTCCTGTGTGTTGCCCGGGTCACGGGCGATTGTCGCGGGTCAGCGTATCCGCTGGTAGCTTTCCATGCGGTCCTTGCCAAGCAGCCGCGTGTCCTCGAGCTGCCATCGGCCATGCGCGTTGGAAAGCTGCTCCAGCCCGATCTCGCCCAGCGCCGCCTTGCCGCGCCCGATCACCACCGGGGCACGATACAGCAGCAGCCGGTCGACGCTGTCGATGGCCAGGAACGCAGCGGCGGTTTCCGCGCCGCCCTCGACCATCAGCCAGTCACAGCCTTCGAGCGAACCGATGTCTTGCGGCGAGGCAATCGCGGTCCATCCCGCCGGCGCATCGCCCATCCGGCTGAGCAGCACGCGGCGTGGTGAGCGTGCCTCGAGCCCTTTGAGCCGCACATCCAGCCGGGGTGCATCGGCGCGCATGGTGCCGCCGCCGACAAGGATTGCATCATGATGCGCGCGCTCGACATGGGTGTGCGCACGCGCCTGCGGTCCGGTGATCCACTGGCTCGATCCATCGGCAAGCGCGATCTGGCCATCGAGCGAGGTGGCGAGCTTGAGCGTGACGAAAGGGCGGCGCTGCGTCTGCCGCGTGAGGAAGCCTGCCAGGCTGGCACGCGCGGCAGCCTCGGCCACGCCCGATTGCACGGCGATCCCCGCGGCCTCCAGCCGGGCGATGCCTTCGCCATTGGTGCGGGGGTCCGGGTCCTGTGTGCCGATCACGACGCGCGCCACGCCTGCTGCGATCAGAAGATCCGCGCAGGCCGGGCCGCGCTGGCTATGGTGCGCGCAGGGCTCGAGCGTGACATAGGCGGTGGCGCCGTACGCTGCCTCGCCAGCTGTATCGAGCGCCATTGCCTCGGCATGCGGCCTCCCACCCGCCAGCGTCCAACCGCGCCCGATCACGCGGCCATCGCGCACCAGGATGCAGCCGACCGCGGGGTTGGGGCTGGACAGCGCCCTTCCGCGCAGCGCCAGCGCGATGGCTGCCTGCATCCAGTCCGCATCAGACCGGGGGGCTGCGATCACTCGGTATCCATGCCGAACTGTTCGGCGAGGCGCCGGTACTGCGCCTTGCGCTCTTCCTCGCGTGCCAGCCGCTCGGCTTCCAGCTTTTCCTTGCGCTCCTGATTGGCGACATTCTCGGCGGCGATCTCGCTGTCGCTGCGCCCGGGCTCGAAGCTGGTCACCCAGGTGATCTCGGGCCGTTTCCACTGCACCTCGAAACCCGATTCACTGAAGAACGCGGCAAAGATGGTCGTCGTTGCCGCCAGCGAGGCGAGCAGGAACCGCCATTTGTGGTCCTGCTGGTCGAACCAGTACGTCTTGAGGTCACCCACGGCGCGGATCGGCGAAATGTCACGAAAGAATCCCATAGCCCCCAAGATAGGCGGCTTTGCCCCTCTTGACCAGTATCGGCGTCCTCGGCCCGGCGCGGCCGGTCAAGCCGCGCTTATTGGACGAGCGGCTTGGTGCCGTCTCCCAGCAGGATGAACGCCGCCCAGTAATAGGGATGCGATGTCAGCGGATCGTCCATGGCTGCGCGCTGCGCCTGTGCCAGCGACGCGTTCATCGCAGTGCCGGGACTGGCCTTGAACAGCGCGGAGATCAGGTTCTCGGTCGCGTTGAAATCGTCGGGCACCGGCCAGTGGCTGGCAAGCACCGATCGCGCGCCCGCGCCGACAAAGGCGCGTACCAGACCATCGAGCGCAAAGTTGCCCCCAGTCTCGATTCCCGCCTCGCGCGAGGCCGAAACGGTGGCGAGCCCTGCGGTGTCGCACGCCGAGAGGATGACAAGATCGGCATCGAGCTTGAGATCGAAGATTTCCTTGAAGCTCAGCAGCCCGTCGGAGCTGCCATCGCCGAACGAGGTGATCAGCGCCGGGCGGGCGGGGCATTCGGGGCGCGGCGCGGTAACCAGGCCGTGGGTGGCAAAGTGCAGGATGCGATAATCATCCAGGTCGCTGCGGCCGAGCAATGCGGTGTCGCTGAACGCCGATTGCGTCAGCACATTCGCGCGGCCTGCGCCCAGCACGCTCTGCGCGAGCTTGAGCTCTGCCGGTGAGATCGGGTCGAGCCAGGTGTTGATAGGCCATTCGCAGTCCGCCGCGCGGGTGGCCGAAGCCAGCGTGATCCGCTCAGGCGGAGCCGCATTCTGGCCCAGCCCCAGATAGGCCTGCTTGCCGCGTGCGGGCGCGATGGTCCGCACATCGGCGAAGGAGCGCGGCGACACCGCGATCGAAAAGCGCCGGTCGCGCCCGAACCAGGCGATGCCGGTAAAGTCGAACGGGTCGGCATCGATCGCCGCAGTGCGTTCCAGATAGGCATCGACGCCCTTCTGGTCCTCGACCAGCAGGCCGGGCGGCAGCTGCAGCAGCGCGCCATCGGGTTCGTAGACAAGGTGCTCGATCCCGGCGAGGTCCTGCTGCAGCCCGGGGAACAGCGCATCGTAAAGCGCCTTGGCCTCGACCACGTCGAAGGGATAATTGGTCGGCTGGCCGTTTTCGATCACCACGATCGAATCGCGCAGCTTGGCCACGGTCTTGTCCAGATCGGCGCGGGTCAGCTTGATGCTGACCGTGCGCACCCGGTCGGTGGTGATCAGCTGGCCATAGACACGGCTGCCGACGAAGCTCACCTTGTAATAGCCCTCTTTGGGCCCCAGCAGCTTCTGCAGCTCGGCCAGCGTCACCGAAGTGGGCGACAGCACGCGATACTGCGAATACTGGCCCAGCTTCGATTGCAGCGCAGTCTGCTCGTTCTGCTGGTTGGTCAGCGATTCGCGGGCCAGCGCCAGCGTCGCAAGATCGTCCGCGGTGGGCGCCGGCAGGGCCTCGAGCCGCTGGATCTCGGCGCTGGTACGCGAGATTTCGCGGGTGCGGGTCACAGCCAGGCGGAACAGTGCGGACGCTTCGTCATTGCCCTCGGACAGTTCGCGCGCGAGCACCGCCTGGGTCTGCGCGACGCCGGGGCGCTGGAGCAGCTGGCTGGCGGTGAACATGCGCGAGGCGACCGAGGCATCGCCATCGGCGCGGACGGCAAGCTGGGCGAAATACGGGCCCAGCATTTCCTTCATCGTCGCGCGTGCGCTGGGCACGGCCTCGCCCTCGGCGACGATCTCGTCATAGAGCGCGATCGAAGCATCCGCCTCGCCCCGCCGCGCGAGGAACGCGGCCAGCCGAGCCTTGGCGCTGAGCAGGCCGGGCGATTGCGGGTAATCGAGTCGGTAGATCGCCAGTGCTTCGGTCAGTCCTGCGCGCGCGCCGGTCATGTCGCCCTGCGATTCCTGGATCAGCGCGCGCTGGGTCGCGACTTCGGCGCGCAGCCAGCCGGTCGAGCTGATGCGGCCGTTGCGCACCGCCACGATCATGTCGATGCCCTGCTGCAGCGCGGTGAGCGCGGCTGCGCTCTGCCCGGAAAGCCGCAGCGCCGAGCCGCGCAGCAGCAGCGCCTGGCCGTCGAGGATCTGCGCGCGCTCGGTGCCGGTCAGGCTGCTGTCGACCCCGCCCAGCCTTTTGAGGCCCGAGTTTTCGCGGTTGATCTGGTCGGCGAGCATCTTGGTGATCTCGCCCTGCGACAGCCGCGCCTCGCCGATCATCTCGGTGTCGATCGCCACCGGACGGTCAAGAAAGGCGATCGCGGCCGAAGGGTTGCGCTGGTTGATCGCATCGATCGCGCGGAAGTTGCGGATCATCCGCTGCGTGACGCCGTCGCTTGCGGCGACCAGCCGGTCGGCGCGCGCGAACAGCGCGCCTGCTGTGGCGAAATCGCCCATGTTCGATTGCTGCAGCGCCTGGTTGGCGAGGAACTCTGCGGTGCGTTCGGACGAGCCCTTCTCGCGCGCGGCGAGCGTTTCGAAGAATTCGGACGATTCGGCATAGGCGCCGTAATTGTTGCGCACATAGGCCTCGGTGCGCGCCGATTCCTCGTCCAGCGTCCCCGCCTGGATGCGCGCAAAGGCGGCAGGATCGCTGACCGAGGTGGTGGCGACATCGACCGTGCCGGTCACCGGCCGGTCGGTGACCAGCGAGGCCAGCGCCAGCCGGAGCGCGGAATCATAGCCCGAAAGACCCTCTGCGATGAACACGGTCTCGCCGCGCACCGCCGCGTACAGCCGGTAATCCACCGACGCCTTGGGGTCGCGGCATTCGATCACCGTCGCGCCGCCGACATTCTCGACCTCGGTCACCTGCCGTTCGGAGCAGCTGAGACGGCTGGCTGCGGCCTGCAGATAGCTTGCCAGCCGGTCGCCCTCGCCGCCGCGCAGCGCATAGAGCGAACCCACCGGGCTGGCGGCATCGCGGCACACCACGCGATAGCCGCGATCGAACATGCTGGTCAGCGCCGCATCGGTCGGGCGGTATTGCGCGGTGCACAGCACGCCTGCCGATCCGACGCGAAAGCTGTCGCGCAGCGCGATGGCGTCTTCGCCCTGGGCAGCTGCACTGCCCGGCAGCAGGCCTGCCATCCCCAGGCTGAGCGCCATGACGGCACCGCCCGTGCGCCCCAGCGCGCCTCGCAAGCCACGGGTGAGGGACGGGGTGCGGATCATGGCTGGCCTCCAGTATCGGGCAGGGCATTGGGCAGCGGCTGGTCAAGCTGCAGATTGGGGTTGCCGCCGCTGGTTACCGGCTCGTCGATGATCGGATCGACGCCAAGCCGGCGGGTGTTGACGATGGTGACCGGCGGCATGATCGGGCGGCGTGGTGCGGCATCGCCGCGTGCCGCCTCTTCCGCGGCAGCCTCGGCCTCCTCTTGCTCGCGTTCGGCCTGGCGTTCCTCGGCGGGCCGTGGCGGCGGAGGTCCGGCATGGACCACCACGGTCGGGCCCTGTTCGCTGATGCCGCCGCCGCCGCAGCTGATCGCGCTGAGCAGGCAGCCATTGACGCTGGAGTTGGCGGTGAAGCCGGTGATCGTGCTGGGTCCGTCCTGCCCGGCGGATGACGAGCGCGGGAAGATCAGGTCGCGCACCGAGCTGCCGTTGCGCACGATATCGCCGGTGTCGAGCAACTGGCCATAGATCACCATGTCGATCAGGCCCGACGAGCTCTGCGAGGACCGGGGGACGATCTCGACGCTGCCCACCCGACCGAAGAACCCGGCGTTCAGCAGGCTGGTGCCGGTGTTCTGGATCAGCAGCGTGCTGCCGACATTGAACTGCAGCCGCGATGCCTGGATCACCCCGTCTGGCCGCGATGTCGCGATCGGCAGGCTGAGCGCGGTGTCGCGTCCGGTGAAGTTGACGTTGGATGCCAGCTGATCCAGCAGCGACGCGCTGGCGATGTGGATGTTGTTCGCGGTGATCGACAGCACCCCGCCCGGCGAGCTGCCGTTGAGGAAGATGCCGCCGGTGTCGGCGTTGATCTCCACCCGCGCAGCGTTGAGCGCCACGCGGTTGGTCGATGCCATCGAATTGAAGACGGCGTTGCCGTTGACGCGGATGGTGCCAGCCGTGTTGATCGTCAGGCTGCCTTCCGAGCCGTTGAGGTTGACCCCGCTGGCCGCAGCCGATCCGTTCATCGTCAGCGCGCGGATTTCCACGCCGGTGCCGGTCGAGGAGACGTTGGGCGCGTTGATCACGATGTTCTGCGCGCGGATGCGCGAGATCTCGCTGCCGTCGAGCGTGTAGCCACCCTGCTGCGACTGGCTGTCGCTCGTCGTGCCGCCGATGATCACCGCTCCGCTGCGGTTGGCGGTCAGCGTGATCGTGCCGGTGCTGGCGTTGCCAAGACCGCCGTTCTGCGAAAAGGCGATGTCGCCCGAGCTGATCGCGATGGTGGGCGCGACCGCCAGCCCGCCGAAGACGGCAGTACCGCCGACGTCGAGGCTGATCCGCGTGCCTGCCGTGATCGTGCTGCTGGCCGAGAAGCTGCCGGTAGAGGCGGAGAGCAGCGTGCCGGTGGTGACCGGTGCGCCGATCGAGACGCTGCCTCCGACGCGGACCGGCGTTGCCGCCAGCAGCGCGCCCAGGTCGATCGTCGAGATCAGTCCGGTCGGCGAAATGGCCGAGCTGTTGGCGATCAGCGTCGTGCCTGTGGTGCCGGTGCCGATTGCGCCGGTGTTGACCGATTGGGCTGCAAGCAGCACCGCCGAGGTGCCGGTGGTGATGTTGCCGGTGTTGAGATTGCCCGTCATCGCCGCGGCCAGGATGGCGTTGGTCGCCTGCAGCGCGCCGGTGGTCACCGATCCGCCGCGCACGCGGATCTCGTTGGTCGATGTGATCGCGCCGGTGGTCAGTCCCTGCGTGCTGCGCAGGAACGCGCTGCCGCCTGCGGTGATCGCGCCGGTGGTGATGCTGGCCGCGTTGCCGACATTGCCCTGGCCATCATCCGACCCGATGCCCACCGAGCCGAAGCTGTTGACGGTGCCGGTGGTGATCGCGCCATTGGCGCCCAGGCCGATGCTGAAGCCGCTGGTCGGCGCAACGCCGGGACCGGTGGTGCGCAGATTGCCCAGCTGCATGTTGCCGCCGACGATCGTGCCGATCCAGCTGCCCGCGGTGATATCCCCGCCGGTCACCGATCCGGTGGCCGAGAACTGGGTGTTGGCCGAAGATGTCAGCGTGCCGAAGGTGAGATTGCCTGCAGTCGCCCCCATCGCGATGGCGCCCGCCGTGCTGGTGACGTTGGTGAGCGCAATTGCGGTGCCGCCGATGTTCACCGTGCCCCCGGTGATCGCCCCGGTGGAGGTGAACGTGCTCGCACGCGACCGCAGCTGCGCCGCGCCCGTGGTGGTGACCCCGCCAATGCTGACCGCGCCCTGGCCATCGACGCCAACCTGGCTGCCCGCCAGCGTGCCGGTTGTGATCAGCCCGGTGGTGGTCTGCAGCGACACAGGGCCACCTGCGACGATGTTGCCGACGGTCATGTTGCCGTTGGTGGCGTTGAGGACCGTGCCCTGGGTGGAGTTGATCGCCTGCGCAGTGATGCTGTTGGCGGTGATGGCGACGCGTCCGCCGGTGGCGGTGATCGCTCCGGTGGTCGAGAACGCGGTGCCGACGCCGGCCAGTAGATTGCCGGTCTGGATGGGGCCGTTGACCGTCAGGCTGCCGGTGGTGCGCACCGGCGTCACGCCAAACAGCGGCGCGGGATTGAAATCTGCGCCGAGCAGCGACACCATTGAAATGTTGCCGACATAGAAATAGTTGGCTGCGCCCGTTCCGCCAGTGACTGGACCGTTGAACAGGATGTTGCCGTTGCCGAGGGCGATGATGTTCTCGCCGCTCGTCAGGGAACCGGTAGTGATGGTGCCTGGCGCCACCAATCCGATGTTGCGCGCTCCTGTCAGGTTTCCGACCTGGATCGAGCCGGTCCGGGAGAGCAGGCCGACGCTGTAGCTTGTTGTCGGCACAGCCCCTGCAGCGTTGACATTGCCGCCGGTAATGTTGCCCGTTGCTTCGATGGCAAATTCAAGACCGGTGACGGCGTTGCCGAATTGGACACTTCCCGCAGCTTCGATCTCGGTTTCGGCACCCGACTGGATGTTGCCCAGCGCCATGTTGCCAGCGCGGGTATCCAGCACGATATAGGTTCCGGCCGCGAGGTTGCCGATGGTCAGGTTGCCCGAATTGACCAGCAGATCGATATGGCCGGTGCCGGATGTCGCGGTGGTCAGCGTCAGGCCGTTCGCTGCGGTCATCGCAATGAAGTTGGCCGCACTGATGACCCCTGCATTGATCGAGCCGCTGGTCGATGTGAGGTTGATGTGGTTGCCGGATGTGAGGTTGCCAAGCTGCAGCGAAGTGCCCTGGATACCGATCACGCCGCCGGCATTGATGTTGCCCAGGTCGATCGCGCCGTTGCCCACCGCTGTCAGACCGCCGGGCGTCGCGAAATTGGCCGTGACGACGATGCTGCCGACCGACTGCAGGCTGATTGCATTCGCCGTGATCGTGCCGATGTTGGTGGGTGTGGGCAGCAGGGTATCGGCGACGAAGGTGCCCGCGCTCAGACCCACCGCGCTGGCATTGAGCGAGGCGTTGCCGATCAGCACCGAGAGCGAATTGGGCGTCAGATAGGTGAAGCTGTTGCCCGCGTTGAACGTGCCGTCGCTGATCCGGATCGAGTCTTCAAGCTGCAGCAGCGGATCGGGAAGATCGCCGCCGACATTGATCACGAAGCTGGTCACCGTAGCGTCGGCATTGCGCAGCTCGACATTGTTGCCGGTGGAATAATAGCCCAGGCCCCCCACCGCACCGGCGCCGCCGATGCCGGTGGAAATGCCGAGGACGTTGCCCGCCTGCAGCAGACCGCGATTTGCCGGTATCTGGAACCGGTCGGTGATCGCAAAGCCCAGGCCGCCGCCGGTGCCGTTGCCACCATTGCCGCCGACCGCGCCCGCGCCGCCCGTGCCGCCAGCGCCGCCGACCACCATCGTGATATCGTCCGCAGTCACCCGCGATCCGCGCACGATCAGGATATTGTCGCCGCCAAAGCCTGCGCCGCCGTTGCCGCCATTGCCGCTTCCGGTCGAGCCCAAGCCGCCATTGCCGCCTGCGCCGCCAAAGCCCTGCGCCGCCGATGAGACATTGCCGATATCCGCAAAGCCGACATTGACGGTCAGCGCTCCGGTACCGCTCTGGGTGCCCAAATCGACCCGGCCGCCGATACCCGCTCCGCCTGCGCCGCCATTGCCGCCCCGGCCCGCGCTGCCTGCGCCGCCAAGCCCGCCCGCGCCGCCGATGCCGTCGGCGCTGAGCTGGACGTCAAGAACATCGAGCTGTCCGTTGCCCGCCGTGCCGAGCAGCTGGATGGTGCCGCCGGTGCCGATGCCGCCATTGCCGCCGGTGCCGCCGGTCGGTCCGGTGGTGCCAGCGCCGCCCGCGCCGCCGAAGCCTGCGGTGTTGATCAGCACATTGTCGAAATCGACCAGCCCGGTCACCGGGCCGCTGCCCGCGATCAGCGATGCGCCGCCGCCGGTGCCGTTGCCGCCATTGCCGCCCGCAGACCCGTTGCCGCCCGCACCGACCGCGCTGAGCAGGATGTCCGCGCCGCGCAGCGTTGCACCGTTGACGCCCGAACGCGCCTGGCCGCCCACGCCATTGCCGCCATTGCCCGCGACAAAGGCGGTTCCGCCAAAGCCGTTGGCCGACAGGCTGGCGTTGCCGCCGATCGTCACGGTACCGACGATGCCCAAAGTGCCGAACTCGGCCAGGCCGCCGGTGCCGACGCCCCCGGTGCCGACATTGGCATTGCCGCCGACGCCGTTGACCTGCTGGGTCAACGCGCCCGTGGCGCTGGCGGTGCCGCCGCCGGTGCCGAACACCACCATCAGCGTGCGTCCGCCGGTGGCCGCGCCGCCAATTCCCGAAACGGTCGAATCGCCGCCGGTGGCCGAGGCATCGAGTACGACGTCGCCGTTGATCTGCAACAGGCCCGATTGCGCGGTAGCGGACGCGGCGCCACCGGTCGCCAGCCCGATCACGCCCGTTCCGCTGGAACCGCCGGCCGCGCTCGCATCGGCAAAGACGCTGCCGTTGACGGTGACAGAGCTGCCCGAGGTCTGCGCCTGGATGACGGCGTTGCCGCCGGTGGCGGTGCCGGTGTTGCCGGTTCCGCCCGCGCTGCTGCCCGCGCCTCCGAAGGCCGCCATGAACACGCTGTTGCCCAGCGTGATGCGGCCGTCACCCAGCGAAAGAATGCTGGCATTGCCGCCCTGGGCTGCGCCGCCTGCCGCATTGCTGGCGCCGTTGCCGCCAAAGGCCGAGGCGCTGAGGAAGCTGCTGCGGGTGACGTTGACCCGGCCGCTCTGCGCAAATAGCTGTGCGGTGCCGCCGGTTGCCGCCCCGCCCGAGCCGGTAGTGCCGAAGCCGTCGCCGCCCTCGCCATTGGCTGCGATATCCGCGATGCCTGCGATCTGGATCAGCGCGGTCGATGTGACGGTGCCGATCAGCGCCTGGCCGCCGATGCCGGTTCCGCCCGAACCGGAGCTTACGGAATCGCCGCCAAGGCCGGACGCCCGGGCGATGCCATCGCCGCCGATGGTCAGCGTGCCGACTGCCGCGCCCAGATTGGCGAGCCCGCCGGTGCCGTTGCCGCCGCGGGTTCCGCCCAGATTGTTGCCGCCAAAGCCGCTCGCATCCACTGTCGCGTTGCCGGTGATGGTGACGTTGAAATCGTTGACCACGATGCGCGCGTCGCCGCCCACGCCATTGCCCGCAATCCCGTCGCCGCCGCCCTGGTTTGCATCGCCGGTGCCGGTCGCGGTCACATTGGCGTTGCCGTTGATGGTGATCTGGCCCAGCGTGTTCTGCGAGATCGAGGCGTTGCCGCCGGTGCCGTTGCCGCCATCGATTCCCGACAGCGCCGATCCGAACACCGCGCCATTGGCCGAGACCGTGACATCGCCGGTGATGTTGACCACGCCGCCGGTGAGCGCGATCAGCTGTGCGATCGCGCCGCCGGCGCCGTTGCCGGACGATCCCGTGCCCGGGGTGCTCGCGGTGCCGCCCAGGCCCGAGCTGTCCACGGTCAGACCGTTGAGCAGGTTGAGCTGCCCTCCATTCTGGACGATGACCTGCGCGTTGCCGCCCAGCCCGTTGCCGCCAAAGGTCGCCATGCCGCCGATGCCGAAGGATTCAACCTGCGTGGTGCCGGAAATCGTGAGATTGCCGCCTGCGGCGTTCTGGAAGATGATCGCGCCGCCGCCGGTGGCATTGCCGCCCAGATTGCCGGTGTGTGCGCCGATGCCGCCATTCGCGCTGGCACGCAAAATCGCATCCGCGCCGACATTGATCAGCCCGCCGGTGCCTCCCATGCTGAGACTGGCGGTGCCGCCCGTGGCAGCGCCGCCCGCAGCGCCCGAGGTCACGCCTGCCGTCCCGCCGAAGCCGAAGGCCAGCAGCGACAGGTCGCTCAGGAAATCGAGCGTGCTGGCGCCTTCGGTGCTGACGAAAATCTGCCCGCCCTGGCCAGCGCCGCCGTTGCCGGCATTGGCGCCACTACCGCCAAAGCCGGTGACATCGGCCAGAAACGCATCGCCAAAGCGCATCAGATGGCCAGAGCCCTGCGCGAAGACGTCGATCCGTCCGCCGAAGCCGGCGCCGCCGGTGCCGCTCGCCGATCCCGCATCGTCAAGGCCCAGACCCTGGGCGAACAGTTCGGTGCCCCCGTCCACCAGCAGCGTTCCGCCGCTGCCCAGCGTAAAGACGCCGATGCTGCCGCCGCGGCCGAAGTTGCTGCCAACCCCGGTGGTTTCGGTCTGACCGGAGAAGCCGGACGCATCCGCACGCAGATTGCCCGCAATCGCGATCAGCCCGCCATCATTGGCCAGAATCTCGATCACGCCGCCGGTGCCGCTGCCCACCGTGCCGCTGGTCGAGTTGGAGCCGCCGATGCCGACCGCATCCAGATTGGCATTGCCCGAAAGGCTGATCACGCCGCCGTTGTTCGCACGCAGACGCACGGTTCCGGCCTGTGCGTTGGCGCCCTGGACCAAGCGGAAATCGTTGGCAGACAGCGTCAGGTTGCCGCCGACATTGATCGAGGCACTGGTGCCATCGGCGTTCAGGACGGCCGAGTTGGCGCCAAAGGCCTGCACATCGCTGAAGAAATTGAGATCGCCGCTGAGCGACTGGCCCAGGAAGTTGCGCGAGGCCGCAGCGATGAACGACGATGTGATATCTGCCGGCGCGACATTGATGTCCGCCGCCTGCGCCGGATTGACCGCCGCGCTGGTGTCCACGAAATCGCCGAACACGTTATAGCCCGACGACAGGATGATCGAGTTGCCCTGGACATCGGCAGCGCCCGCGATGTCGAATCCCAGCCGGCTGCCGGCGCCGATCGCCATGGTGATGGCGTTGTTCTTGGGCACTGCGACCATGTAGATGCGGTGGTTGTCGTTCACGCCGGTGCTCGCCGGGCCGGTGGTCACGCCGCCATGGCCGACCGCAAGACCGCCCGTTCCGTCGGTGCCCGTGGTTACCTGGATATCGAACAGGCCGTTGCCGCCAAAGGTGATGGTGGCAGCCTCTGCGCCGACATACATCGCCGATCCGTTGACGGTGACGTTGCCGCCCTGCAGCACGGTCGGCGCGACCATCGCGATGTAGCTGTTTTCAGAGGTCGCACGGATCTGGGCGCCCGGCTGGACGATCACCGAAGACGGCGATGCAGCCTGGCTGAGGGTGAAGGACCCTGCCGCGTTGATGAAATCGCCATTGCCGTCGCGCACCGGATCGGAACTGGTCAGCAGCAGGCCGCCGACATCGATCACCGCGGTCGAGTTCACGACCACGCCGCCGGGGCTGTAGAACCACACATTGCCGCCGGGCACGAGCCCGGCTGCGGTCTGCAGCTGGCTGATGATGGTGCCGTTGAACTGGACTGCACGGCTGGTGCCGGTGGGGATGATGCGGTTGAGGACGGTGAAGAAGTTCTGCGCAGTGGGGTTGTTGCGGAAGAAGGCGGTGCGCCCGCTGGGCAGGAAGTTGATCGGCCCGCCGGTGACTGCGGCGTCGTTGGTGGTCCAGTTGATCACCGCCTGGTTGGTGTCGACGCGGATGGTGTCCGTCCCGGGGGTGCGGACGATGTTAACCCCGCCCGATATCACGGTGGGGTTGCCTTCGAACGCCTGGGCATGCGCCGGTCCCGATGCGCCGAGAGCCAGGCCGGTGGCGAGCGCGAGCGCGGAGGTCGCCTTGGCCAGCGTGATGCGGCGGGCGATCATGGTGCGGTTATCGGCCATCAGCGGGCTCCCCAGGGCAGTAGCAAGGTCGTGAGGGTGAACAGGATGCGTGGATCAGGCGTGTCGACCAGCAGGCCGGACCTTTCGGTGGGCACCGCCACGGTCACGTCCAGCCGGAACCGGTCGTCGAGCCGGGCGCGCACGCCGCCGCCGACCGAGCTCAGCCGCTGCGGATCGCCGGGACGGCCATCGTCCCAGGTCCACGCCACATCCATGAACACAAACGGCTGGAACGAGAAATCGGTCTGCTTGATCGGGGCGATCTGCGGCCCGCGAAACTCGACCGAGAACCCCGCGCCGTCATCGCCGACGATCACGCCGGGATCGTAACCGCGCCCGATGGTGAAGTTGCCGCCCGAAAACTCCTCGAAGCTGAGCACCGGATCGAAGGCGATCTGGCCGCGTCCGCGAACGAACACCGAGAACTGGTCGCCCAGCGCCGCTTCGGCAGCGATTTCGCCGCGGATGAGCGTTGAGGTCGGGTCGCCATCGCCGCGGGTCGTGGGGGTGCGGACCAATGCGCAGACGAAATTGCACGCCTCGCTCGCGCCCAGGATATCGAGCCCCTGGCGCAGCTCGATCTGCCCGCCCAGCCGCCAGCGCGGCGCAGCGCCATTGTCCATGTCAATCGCCTCGCCCGCCAGCTGGGCATAGGCCACGCGGATCCGGTCGCGCGACAGCGGTCCGATGAAATCGATGTCCTGGTTGACGTAATCCAGGCCGATGGTGCTGTAGAGCGATGCAGCCTGGGTGCGCAGCAGCGGATAGCGCGCCTCGATGCTGGCGAGCAAAGTCGTCGCATCGATCGTCGCGCCAACGCCTGCGGGCAGGTTGAGCTGCGGCTTGGTCCAGGCATAAGTGAATCGCCCGCCCAGCGTCAGGCCTTCCTTGCCGACCCGGAATTCGTGCCCCGCCTGGACGATCTGCTGCTCGTCGAAGTCGAGCGTCGAATAGGCCGAGATATAGGTGCGATCGCCCATGCCCGTGAGGCCATAGAACTGCGCGCGCAGCTGCGCGCCATAGGGCCCTGCGTCGCGCGCGGCGAGGTTCTGGACGTTGAGGTCGACCTCATACGGCGTCCGCCGCACCGTCACGTCGCCGATCAGCTCGCCGGGGCCGGTGCCCGCAGGCACCAGGGTGAGCCGGATGTCGTATCCCGGCAGGTCGCGCGCGAGCAGCAGATAGCGCTCGGCCAGCCGCTGGTTGAACACGGTGCCTTCGGTCAGCCGCTCGAGATAGCCTGCGACCAGCTTCTCGCCATTGCCGGCATCGCCGCGCACGCGGATCGATGTCAGCTTGGCGTAGAGCACCTCGAACTGGACGATGCCGTTGTCGATGCGCTGGGTGGGAACCTGCACTGCGGCGATATAGCCATCGCGGCGCAGTTTGGTGGCGACCGCGTCGCGGATTTCGCACAGAACCGCGACCGGCTGCTCGGTGCCGATATAGGGCTCATACAGCGGGCGCAGCTCGGCCGGAGCGACGGGCCCCAGGTTGTTGAACCGGGCCTCGGTCAGCGTCAGGCGGACATTGGCATAGGCAGGGTCGGCCAGCGGGCAGGGTGCGCGCTCGATATCGCCTTCGACGGTCAGCCGTGCGGGCCGGTCGGCGCGCTGCTGCACGGGGCGCTCGATTTCCTCGCGGGTGGGGGGAGAAGGGACGTTGATCTGCTGGGCATGGCCCGCGGTCGCGCCGAACAGCCCTGCCACCATGGCAGAGCCCAGAAAAACCTGTTTCGTGCGATTGTTGCGCGTCGCCAAAGTCACCCCCTTTAAGCATTGCGGATGCGGGGAATTTGGCTGGGGCCGCATTACCCTGAACCGAGTAACGGACAGCATAGCGGTTCTTGCGCTTCTGCTATCCAAGGGCGACCTTGGTGAAAGCCTTAACCCAGCCTCAAACTGGGGGCAACCCGCTAATGCGCGTCCGTCCCGCAATTGTCCAAAGTTAACATGGCTTTGGGTTGGACGTAGGGGCGAGCGTTACATGGCTTGTAACGGGGGGGTAATTTGGCAATCTTTTGAAGGAATTGGCCCCCAGTTGCAGCCACAGCGAGGGGGTGTCGGCTCGGGCGAGGTCCTGCAGCCACGCTCGACGCTTCCCATCCCGGGCGACTCACGCTATGCGCGCGGGCCATGACCCGACTTCCCCAGCCCAAAGATTGGATCCAGGCGATCCACGCCTATGTCCCCGGAAAATCGACAGGGGATGATGGTGTGCCTTTGGTCAAGCTGTCCGCTAACGAGAACCCGCTCGGCACCAGCCCGGCGGCGCTGGCAGCGCGCGCGGCAGGCGCGGCGCAGCACCCCTCGCTCTATCCCGATCCCGACAGCACCGCGCTGCGCCAGGCGATCGCTATGCTGCACGGGCTGGACCCCGCGCGGGTGGTGTGCGGCACCGGATCGGACGAATTGCTTAACCTGGCCGCGCAGGCCTATTGCGGGCCGGGGGACGAGGTCGTCTATGTCCGCTACGGATTTTCGGTCTATGACATCGCCGCCCGGCGTTGCGGCGCGACCCCGGTAGTTGCGCCAGACAACTTTTATGCGACCGATGTCGACGCGCTGCTCGCCTGCATCACCGATGCGACCCGCGTGGTGTATCTCGCCAACCCGAACAACCCCACGGGCACGCTGACCGCGCGCGGCGAAATCGCGCGGCTGCACGCGGCGCTGCCGTCGCACGTGCTGCTGGTGCTCGACCAGGCCTATGCCGAATATCTGTCGCCCGAAGAGGATGATCTGGGTCTGGAACTGGCCCGCAACCACGACAACGTGCTGGTGACGCGGACCTTTTCCAAGATCTATGGCCTGGCCGGAGACCGCATCGGCTGGGGCTTCGGGGCGCAGGCGATCATCGACACGCTCAACCGCATCCGTGGCCCGTTCAACGTCACGCTTGGCGGGCAGGCCGCAGCGCTGGCAGCGCTGGGCGATCAGGACTTCGTGGCGCGGTCGCGCGCTCACAACTCCCGCTGGCGGCAGTGGCTGGCGGACGAGATCGCGCAGCTGGGCAATCACGGGCTTACCGTCATCCCCAGCCACGCCAACTTTGTGCTGGTGTTGTTCGAAGGCGCGGTCAGCGCCGAGACCGCGTTCAATGCGCTGATGCAGGCGGGCTATATCGTGCGCTGGCCCAAGGGGCAGGGGCTTGGCCATGCGCTGCGGATCACCATCGGGCAGGAGGCGGACATGCGCGCCATCGCCGCCGTGCTGCGCGATCTGGTCAGCGCATGAGCGCTCCTTTCGCCGCGGTTGCCATCGTCGGTCTGGGGCTGATCGGATCGTCGATCGCGCGCGCGATCCGCCAGAGCCTGCCCGAAACGCGCATCCTGGGCTATGACCGCAACGCCGAAGTCTGCGCGCGCGCCGAGGCGATCGGGCTGTGCGACAGCTATCACAGCGCGTTCGGAGCGGAGCTGGCCGAGGCCGAGATGGTCATCCTGTGCGTGCCGGTCGGCGCGATGGCTGCTGCTGCCGAGGCGATGGCACCTCATCTGTCCGCGCAGGCGATCATCTCCGATGTCGGCTCGTGCAAGGCGAGCGTGCTCACCGCGCTGCGCGGCGCGCTGCCCAACGCGATCATCGTGCCCGCGCACCCGGTGGCGGGGACCGAGAACAGCGGGCCGGAAGCGGGGTTCGCCAGCCTGTTCAAGGGGCGCTGGTGCATCCTGACGCCAGATGCCGACGCGGACGAAGGCGCGTGTGCGCGCGTCGCGGGTTTCTGGCAGGCGCTGGGGGCGAATGTCGAGACGATGGACGCCGCGCACCATGACCTCGTGCTCGCGGTGACCAGCCATCTGCCGCACCTTATCGCCTACACCATCGTCGGCACCGCCAGCGATCTGGAGGGCGTGACGCAGAGCGAGGTGATCAAATATTCGGCAGGCGGCTTTCGCGACTTCACCCGCATCGCCGCCAGCGATCCGGTAATGTGGCGCGACGTGTTCCTGTCGAACAAGGACGCGGTGCTCGAAATGCTCCAGCGCTTCTCCGAGGACCTCTCGGCGCTGCAACGCGCGATCCGCTGGGACAAGGGCGACGAGCTCGAAGAACTCTTCACCCGCACCCGCACCATCCGTCGCTCGATCATCGAGCAGGGCCAGGATGATGCAAAGCCCGACTTCGGACGCGAGCATCAATAGCGGATATCAGACCCGATCGATCTAAATCCGCTCAGCCTAAGCTTGTCGAAGGCCCCGCTATTCGGCCGGCGTGGGCGCGGGTCCTTCGAGAGGCTCAGGATGAGCGTATGTGGGCAGGTTACTCCTGCACCCCATCCACCACCGGCTCGGTAGGCAGGGCTTCGGGCGCGGGTGCTGGCACCTCCACAGGCCGGTCCGCAGCGCCCTTGATCAGGTGGAACCTGTCCTGCCGTCCATCCAGATAGCGCACCTGCTCGCCGTCGAAGACCATGTCCTCCTCGGTGCGGAATGAGACCGCCTGATCGCCCCATTCGGGAACGTTGTTGGTGACCGCCAGTTCGATCGACCAGGCGGTATTCCCGCGGACCAGATAGTCGCCTGCGGGGGTGGCCTCCTGATTGTCCCAGAAGCCGATCGCCGGACCCGCGCCATGGCCATGAAAGCCGATCGGGTGCGAATAGATGCTGGGCTGATAGCCCGAAGCGATCGCGCGCGCGCGGGTTGCTGCGAGCAGGTCGTTGCCGGTCAGGCCGACGCGGAACTCGGCGGTCAGGATGTCCTGCACCGCGTTGGCGGCGGCGAGCCCCGCCTTGAGACCTTCAGGCGCATCGCTTTCGCCGGGCTTGAGCACATAGGCCAGGTGCTGGGTGTCGGTGTTGAGCCCCAGATAGGTGATCCCGAAATCGGTCCACAGCATGTCGCCGGGCTCGATCACCGCATCGCCCGTCAGTTCGCCCGACTGGCCTGCGCGGAAGATGGCAAGCGAAGGGTGGAACCAGACCTTGAGCCCCAGCGCGCTGACCTTGTCGCGCATCCACCACTGCACGTCCTCGGCAGTGGTGGTGCCCGGCGTGATCACCGCATCGGACAATGCCTTGGCGATGATGCCATGCGCGGTGCGGACGATCGAGGGATAGACTTCCAGCTCGGCCGGGATGCGGCTTTCCAGCCAGCCGATCGCGAGCGGCCCGGCGGGCACGATGCGGCTGCGCAGCGCTTCGGGCAGCGCGGCGATCAGCTCTTCGTGCTGGCTGTGGGTAAGGCCATCGGCAAGCGCGGTCTGGTCCGAGATGTTGAGCGCGATCTTGTGTGGGTTGCGCTCGGCGATCACCTCGGCGAGGCGCTTCCACTGGTCGGGCTGCGTTTCGGGCGTCCATACGGGCGTGAACATGCCGGCAAGGCCATAGCGGCTCACCGTCAGCCGCTCGACCGGCTTGCCTTCGCCCGGATCGAAGAACACCAAGATGGTGCGCCGCCGCGCGTGCATCGAGCGCGCATCGAGCATGGTCGCAACCACCGGGTCCTCGACATATTCGCGCGCGATCAGAACCCACATGTCGACGCCCTGTTCGCGCATCAGCGCCGGCACCACGCTCTCCAGCCGCTGCGCCAGCCAGCTGTCGCGCACCTTGGCCTGCTCACGCAGCGGCAGGATATCGGGATAAACGGGCGCCTCGGCCTCTGCCGTGTTGCCGGCCTGCTGCGCCAGCACGCCTGCAGGCGCACAGACAAGCAGCGCGGCGGCGATCGAGGACAGGATATGGGCGGTGGTGTTCATGTGGCTCCCCTGCGGCGCGGTTCGGGGGCCACGCTAGCCCGGCAGGGTGGGCAGCGCCACCGCAAGATGGCCGTTGCCCGCAGGCCAGTCGAGCTCGGGCCAGCCTTTGGCCCGCGCCACCAGCCGCATCGGGACATGCGCGTTGGTGACAAACGCCTCGTCCGCCATTTCCAGCATCGGCAGGTCCGAGACATGGTCGGAATAGCAGCGGATGTGGCAGGCGGCACGGTCGAGCCCGTGCTCGGCCATCCACGCCGCGATCATCTCGGCCTTGTGCGTGCCGTAGCAATTGTGCCCGGATATGCGCGGCTGCACCCGCCCGCGCGAGGCGGTGAGATCGGTCGCGATGACATCATCGATCCCCAGCCGCCGGGCGATCGCATCGACATAAAGCCGGTAGGATGCGGTGGCGATGACGATGCGATAGCCCGCCTCGCGGTCCGCTGCGATCTGCTCGATCGCGCCGGGGCGGATGTTCTTGGCGAACACGAATTCGGCGTGCCCCGCCATCGGCGCGGCCAGCCGCGACAGGCGAAGCGAGCCCAGCAGCAGCCGCTGGTTGATCTGCTTGAGGGAATCGCGGCTGACGATGCGCAGCAGATAGCCAAGCCCCGCCAGCGCGGAGAACGGCAACAGCAGCAGCCGCTTGGGGTCATGCCGCAACGCCATCCACAACAGGAAGCGCGCATATGTCGGATGGACGGTAATCGTCCGGTCCATGTCGTAAAAGGCTAGCCGTTCCCCCACGCTGCTAGGCCATAAAGCCAAATCGGCGGGAAACAAGCGCGCCGTTGTAACACCGTGTAAGCTTGTCTGATCGGGCAAGACTGCGACGGGCCGTGCGCCAAGATGCTTGTGATTGCGCGCTTTATCGCACAAAGATGCCACCGATATGGGTGTCCCGGCCGATTTTTCCGTTGAACAGCGTAGCGACACCGGCGCGGTGCTGCGCTTTACCGGCGATCTGGATATCGCCACCATCGGTCCGCTCGACAAAAGGCTCAAGTCGCTGGACCAGTCTCCGGCGCTGATTGACATGGCCGATGTCGGGCATATCGACACCGTCGGAGCGTGGATCGTGCATCGGCTGGCGCGCGATCACAACTGTGAAATCGTCAATCTGAGCGAATCGGGCGGCAGGCTGGTCGAGGCGGTCGGCAAGTCCGACGTCGGCGAAGTCGACGCTCCGCCTCGCCCCGATATCGTCACCCGCGCGGTCGGCGGCATCGGCGAAGGCGTGATGCTTGCGCTGACGTCGATGGTCGGGATGCTGAGCTTTTTCGGCGCGATCGTGCGCGCGCTGCTGTCGCTTGCGGTTCATCCGCGCCGCATCCGCTGGGCCGCGATCATCCGCCATTTCGAGCTGGTCGGCGCATCGGCGCTGGGCATTGTCGGCCTGATGAGCTTCCTCATCGGCATCGTCATCGCGCAGCAGGGAGCGGTGCAGCTGCGCCAGTTCGGGGCCGAAGTGTTCACCGTCAACCTTGTCGGGCGGCTGACGATCCGCGAACTGGGCGTGCTGATGACCGCGATCATGGTCGCGGGCCGTTCGGGCAGCGCCTTTGCCGCGCAGATCGGCACGATGAAGCTGACCGAAGAGGTCGACGCGATGCGGACGATCGGCGTGTCGCCGGTCGAGGCTCTGGTGCTGCCGCGCGTCGCCGCTGCGGTGCTGATGATGCCGCTGCTCGGTTTCTATTCGATGATCGTCGCGATGGTCGGCGGCGCTTTCCTGTGCTGGATCGTGCTAGAAATCCCGGTGGCGACCTTCATCGTGCGCATCCAGGAAGTCGTGCCGATCACCGATTTCTATGTCGGCATGGTCAAGGCGCCGGTGTTCGGGCTGATCATCGCGCTGGCCGGCTGCTATCAGGGCATGCAGGTGCGCGGCAACGCCGAGGAGGTCGGCGCACGCACGACGGCAGCGGTCGTCCAGGCGATCTTCATGGTCATCGTGCTCGATGCGTTCTTTGCGGTGTTCTTCACCGAGATCGGCTGGGGATGAGCGCTGCCCGACAGAAAGAATGCGATGTCGCCATCCGCATCACCGGGCTGACCAACAGCTTTGGCGATGACGTGGTGCATGACGATCTGTCGCTCGATGTGCGCCATGGCGAGATTCTGGGCGTGGTCGGCGGATCGGGCACCGGCAAATCGGTGCTGATGCGCTCGATCATCGGCCTGCAGACCCCCGATTCGGGGCGGATCGAGGTTCTGGGCGAATCCATGCTCGACGAGGCGGAAGAGGATGTCTCGATCCGCAGCCGCTGGGGCGTGCTGTTCCAGGGCGGGGCCTTGTTCTCCACCCTCACGGTGGCCGAAAACGTGATGGTGCCGCTGGCGGAATTCTATCCCAAGATCGATTCCAAGCTGCGCCGCGAGATCGCGATGTACAAGATCGCGCTCAGCGGCCTTCCCGAAGAGGCGGCCGACAAATACCCGTCCGAGCTTTCGGGCGGGATGAAGAAGCGCGCCGGCCTTGCCCGCGCGCTGTCGCTCGATCCCGACCTGTTGTTTCTCGACGAGCCGACCGCCGGCCTCGACCCGATCGGTGCGGCACGGTTCGACGAGCTGACGCTGGAACTGCAGCGCACGCTGGGCCTTACCGTGTTCCTGATCACGCACGATCTCGATACGCTGCACGAGATCTGCGACCGGGTCGCGGTGCTCGCCGACCGCAAGGTGATCGCCATTGGCACGATCCCCGAGCTGCTTGCGACCGACCACCCGTGGATCCAGGAATATTTCAACGGCCCGCGCGGCCGCGCCGCTGCCGTGAGCCACGCAGACGAGGAGCGGCGCCAAAACCGGCATCCCGCCCAGAGCAAGAGCCGGGGGTTCAAGCGATGACGCCGGAACACGCCTTGGGGAACGACCGCGCCGCTTTGTCGGTAGACAGCATCAAAAGATCAGGGGCATAACCAACGCCATGGAAACACGCGCCAATCATGTCTGGGTGGGGACCGTCACCCTGGTGCTGCTCGCAGGCATCGCGGCCTTCGTTATCTGGCTCGCAGGGCTGGGGGATACCGACCGCAACAAATACGATATCTTCTTCAAGACATCGGTGGACGGCATCGCCAAGGGCTCGGTCGTCGCCTATTCGGGCGTGCCATCGGGCCAGGTGACCGAGATCGCGCTGTGGGCCAAGGACCCGCAGTTCGTGCGCGTGCGCATCGAGGTGAACTCTGAAGTGCCGATCCTCGAGGGCACCACCGCGACCATTCAGGGCGTTGGCTTTACCGGCGTGTCGCAAATCCAGCTCGATGGCGCCAAGCAGGGCGCGCCTGCGCTCACCGAACCTGGCCCTGAAGGTGTGCCGGTGATCCCGACCAAGCCGGGCGCGCTGGGCGAACTGCTCAACAACGCGCCGCTGCTGCTCGAGCGGCTGGCGACGCTGACCGAACGGTTCACCCAGGTGCTGTCGGACGAAAACCAGAAATCGATTTCGGTGCTGCTGAAGAATTCGGGCCGCCTGACCGGCGAACTGTCCGACACCGCGCCGCAGATGCGCGCTGCGCTCGCAGAGCTGCGCGTGACGCTCGCCAAGGCAGGCGTTGCCGCCGAGCAGCTTGGCCTCACTGCGCAATCGACCAAGGATGTGCTCGATTCCGAAGGCCGCCCGCTCGCCAAGCAGCTCGCCAAGACGCTGGCAGAGACCGACCGCACGCTCGCCAAGCTGACCGAGACGATGGAAGAGGCACGGCCGGGCCTGCGCCAGTTCTCCACCACCACGCTGCCCGAAACCGAGGCGCTGGTGCGCGATCTGCGCGTCACCGCTCGGGCGCTGTCGGCGATCACCGAGAAGATCGATCAGGAAGGCGCAACCGGCCTGCTCGGCGGGCCGCCGCTTCCCGACTACAAGCCCAAGAACTGAGAAGGCGAGCCATGACCGCGATGCCGACAACCGGAGCCAGCCTTGTGAACCAGATGTTCCGCCCCGTTCTCGCCGCCGGGGCGACCGTTCTGCTGCTGGCTGGCTGTGTCAGCTTTGGCGACAAGGCTCCGCCGCAGCTGCTTACCCTGACCTCGGACGCAGCGCCGACCGCAGGATCGATGGCATCGGCTTCGGTGACCGAGGCGATCATCGTCGACGTACCGACGGTCGAGCGCACGCTCGATCAGGTACGCGTGCCGGTCCAGGTCAGCGACAGCGCGATCGCCTATGTCCAGGATGCGGTGTGGGCCGACAAGCCCGCGCGGCTGTTCCGTGGCGTGCTTGCCGAGACGCTTGCCGCCAAGAGCGGACGGCTGGTGCTCGATCAGGTCGAAACCGGCTCCGAACGCGGCATGATGCTTTCGGGCCAGCTGCAGCGCTTCGGCTATGACGAGGGCGCGCGTGCCGTCGTGGTGCGCTATGATGCGGTGATCCGCAAGCCCGGCACCCCGCTGCGCAAGCAGCGCTTCGAGGCGAGCGTTCCGGTCGCCACGGTCGATGCGGTCAGCGTCGGCGCAGCGCTCAACCAGGCAGCCAACACCGTCGCGGTGCAGGTTGCGGCCTGGGTCGCGGGCTGACCTTCCTTTTTGCTTTTTGTGATTTGTACGGGATACTGAAACCATGGCGCATTTCCTCATCGTCGAGGCCCGCTTCTACGACCATCTCAACGACCTGCTGATCGAGGGTGCCAAGGCCGCGATCAAGAAGGCCGGGCACAGCTGCGAGGTGCTCACGGTGCCCGGCGCGCTCGAAATACCCGCCGCTATCGCGATGGCATCGGATACCCAGCGCTTCGATGGCTATGTCGCGATCGGCGTGATCATCCGCGGCGAGACCTATCACTTCGAGGTCGTCTCGAACGAAAGCGCGCGCGCGATCATGGCGCTGACGCTCGACGGCATGCCGATCGGCAACGGCATCCTCACGGTCGAGAACGAAGCGCAGGCGCTGACCCGCGCCAAGATGAGCGAGAAGGACAAGGGCGGCGATGCTGCACGCGCCGCGATCGCCATGCTCGAAATCTCCGAGCGTCTGGCGGGCTGAGCCTGCCAGCCAATGCCCGTCATTCCCGCCAAAGCGGGAATCCCGCTTTTGCCCCTGGGGCTCAGGAGAGCGGGACCCCCGCGTGCGCGGGGGTGACGATGGAATGGGTGATGGTATAGACCCTTGCCGATGACCCCTCTCCCTATCCTCTACAGCTTCCGTCGCTGCCCCTATGCCATGCGCGCGCGGATGGCGCTGCTGGCGAGCGGGCAGGAGGTCGAGCTGCGCGAGATCATCCTGCGCGCCAAGCCCCAGGCGATGCTCGATGCCTCGCCCAAGGGCACGGTGCCGGTGCTCGTGCTGGCCAACGGGCAGGTGATCGCCGAAAGCCTGGAAATCATGCGCTGGGCGCTGGCGGCGCGCGATCCCGAAGACTGGCTGGCAGGCGATGACGCCGCGCTGATCGCGGCCAATGACGGTCCGTTCAAGCACCATCTCGACCGCTACAAATACCCCTCGCGCTATCCTGGCGACAGCGTCGACCACCGCGCCGGGGGTCTTGAACATCTGGAAGCGCTGGAGGCGCGGCTGGCCGATCAGCCCCATCTGTGCGGGGACCAGCGCGCGCTGGCCGATATCGCGCTGTTCCCGTTCGTGCGCCAGTTCGCCGCCACAGATGCCGACTGGTTCGCCGCCCAAGACCTGCCCCGGGTGCAGCGCTGGCTTGAAAGCCTGGTGCAGTCCGATCTGTTTGCCGCCGCGATGATCCGCCCGGTACCGTGGCAGCCGGGCGATGCGCCGATATTGTTTGCGTCGCATTAACCTCATGGAGGCTATAGGCTGGGCGATGGTTTCCCTTTCGATCGGCTGGTGCCCATGTTGATGGATCTTCTGCCCTTCCGCGTTCGCAGCCGGCTGGACAACTGGCGGCACGACGCTGCCTGCCGCCCGGTGCTGGGTACCGCGCCGATCATCCCTGCCGATGATGGCCTGGTGCTGTTCTCGATGATGGGGACCGCGGTGCTGTTGCCCTATCTGGTCGCGGTCAAGTCGCTGTGGCACCATGTCCGGCGCGGGCGGGTGGTGATCCTGTCCGACGGCACGCTGACCGCAGCCGACCGAGCCGTGCTTGCGCAGCATTGCGGCAACCCCGAGATCATCGATATCGCCAATGTCGATACCAGCGGCTTCCCGACCGGCGGCGCGTGGGAGCGGTTCCTGTCGATCCTCGACCGGCGCGGCGATGACTATGTGATCCAGCTGGACAGCGACACCGTGACCCTGGGTCGCCCCGATGCGGTGATCGACGCGATCACCGCCAACCGCAGCTTCACGCTGCTCGGCGGCCCGGAATGGGAGATCGGCGCGCAGACCTGCGCCGCGTTCGTGCCCCCGACCGATCTGAGCGCATCGGCAGACGCGCATATCCAGTCGCGCATGGAGCGCGCGCTCGCCCGCATCGGCGATGCGCAGACGCTGCGCTATATCCGCGGCTGTGCCGGGTTCGCCGGCTTTTCGAAGGGCGGCGACGGGCGCGCGCTTGCCCGCCGATTTGCCGGCGAGATGACCGGCCTGCTCGGCGCCGAAGCGATGCGCGAATGGGGCAGCGAACAGGTGACCTCGAGCTTCGTCGTCGCCAACGATCCCGATCCGGTGCTGCTGCCCTATCGCCATTACGGCAATTACTGGGCCGAACCCTGGGACGCAGACTGCCGGTTCATGCACTTCGTCGGCGCGCACCGCCATGACGGCAGCGCCTATCGCGACGCGACCGCTGCTGCGCTGGCGATCATGGATCGCTGACCGGCGGGCGAAGCTCGGGGCTGGACAGCGCCTGCGTCGGCGTCGATAGCAGCGCTGCCATGGCATCAGGACCTGCATCTTCCCGCGCGGTGAACGCAGCGCCTCTGGTCGCGATCGCCGCCTGTTTGGGCGGCATGCTGCTGTTTGGCGCGATGGATGCCGCGATGAAGACGGTCACGATCGACATGGGCGTCGTCGCCGCGCTGTTCTGGCGCTGCATGATCGGCGTGGTGCTCGCCCTTGCGCTGTTCCTCGCCCAGCGCAGCCCTGCCATCCCGCGCGGAGCGGTGCTGCGGCTGCATCTGCTGCGCGGAACGGTGGTTGCGGCCATGGCGGTGCTGTTCTTCTGGGGACTGGCGCGCACGCCGATGGCAGAGGCGGTCGCGATCAGCTTCATCGCCCCGATCATCGCGCTGTTCCTTGCAGCAGTGGTGCTCAAGGAGCGCATCGGCTCGGGTGCCATCATGGCGTCGGTACTGGGGTTTGCCGGGGTGGCGGTCATCGCAAGCGGAAGGCTCGGGCTGCTGGGCGGCGCAGCACAAGCCGCAGGCCAGGACACCGGCGTTGCCCAATGGTCGGGGATCGCGGCGATCACCGGGTCTGCCGTGCTCTATGCCTGGAACCTCATCCTCCAGCGCCAGCAGGCGCAGCTTACCAGCCCGCAGGAGATCGTGCTCGCGCAGAACCTGATCATCGGCTTCTGGATGGCGCTGGCGATGCCCTTTGTCGGGACGCTGCCGGGCGAACAGCTGCTCTCCGCGCCGGTCGGCTGGGGATTGCTCGCGCTGTCCGCGGTGCTCTCCATCCTGTCGCTGCTGCTGCTGTCCTGGGCCTATGCGCGGGCCGAGGCGCAGGCGCTGCTGCCGCTCGAATACTCCATGTTCATCTGGGGCGCGCTGTTCGGCTGGCTGGTGTTCGACGAGACCATCGGCTGGACAACGCTGGCAGGCGCAGGCCTGATCGTCACCGGCTGCTGGCTGGTCGCGCGCCAGCCCAGGCCCTGACCGGCAGCGATCGGCTCGGCGCGGCGGGCGCAGTTCGCGCTTCCCCCATCGCGGCATTCTGGCTAGGCAGGATCGGGGACCAACCAGACATTTCCTTTATCGGGGGCACGGGCGCAAAGCATGACACGGATTTTGCTGGGACTGGCAGGCATTGCGCTGATCCTGTCGATCGCGCTGCTGCTGTCCAACAACCGGCGCGCGATCAGGCTGCGCGTCGTCGGCGCCGCGTTTGCGCTGCAGGCCAGCATCGCGGTACTGGTGCTGTACGTGCCCGCGGGCAAGACCGCGATCCAGGCGATGGCGCGCGGCGTCTCCAACCTGCTGGGCTATGCGCAGGCGGGCACCAATTTCATCTTCGGCCCGCTCGCCAGCCCCGAAGTCGGCGGCAACAGCTTTGCCATCGCCGCGCTGCCGGTGATCATCTTCTTCTCGGCTTTGGTGTCGATCCTCTATTATCTGGGCATCATGCAGCGGGTGATCCAGTGGGTGGGCGGCGCGATCCAGAAGCTGATCGGCATCTCCAAGGTTGAAAGCCTGTGTGCGGCGGCCAACATCTTCGTCGGCCAGAGCGAATCGCCATTGGTGATCCGCCCCTATCTCGCCGCGCTGAAGCCCTCGCAGCTGTTCACGGTGATGAGCGTGGGCATGGCGGGCGTCGCGGGCACCATTCTGGCGGCCTATGCCGCGATGGGCATCCGCATCGATTTCCTGCTCGCCGCCGCGTTCATGTCCGCGCCCGGCGGTATTCTGATGGCCAAGATCATCATGCCCGACGATCCGGCGGATGCGAGCCCCGAAGCGGTGATGCCGCTCGATGTCGAATATGAGGACGAACGCCCCGCCAATGTCATCATGGCCGCCGCGATGGGCGCGCAGACGGGGGTCAAGCTTGCGGTCGCGGTCGGCGCGATGGTGCTGGCGTTCGTCGCTTTGGTGGCGATGGCCAACGGCCTGCTCGCAGGGGTCGGCGGCTGGATCGGCTTTGCCGACCTGTCGTTCCAGAAGTTGGTCGGCTATGTCTTCGCGCCGATCATGTACCTGATCGGCGTGCCGTGGGACGAGGCGCTGCGCGCAGGCGGGCTGTTCGGCACCAAGATCGTGCTCAACGAGTTCGTCGCATTTATCGATCTGGGCGGACCCGATTCCGGGCTTTCGGCGCGGACCATCGCGATCGTGACCTTCGCCTTGTGCGGCTTTGCCAATTTCTCGTCGATCGCCATCCAGATGGCGGTGACCGGGGGCCTCGCCCCCAGCCAGCGACCGATGATCGCCAAGCTCGGGCTCAAGGCGCTTGCCTCCGGCAGCCTCGCCAACCTGATGAGCGCCGCGCTGGCGGGTCTGCTGATCACGGTGTGACCGATGCTGGGCCCCGCCATCAGAGCAGGGCTGAGATACGGGGCTGAGGCTTTCGCGCTGGGCTTTGCGCTCGCGCTTGTCCGGATCCCGCTGCTGGTTCCGGCTATAGGCGAATTCGCTGCGGTGCTGTGCGAGATTCCGGTGATGCTGGCCGCGATGCTGCTACGCGCCAGGGCGATCATCCGGCGCAGTAGCATCGACACCGCACGTCAGCGCATCGCCATGGGGCTGACCGGATTTGCCTTGTTGATGGTGTGCGAATGGGGGCTGGCGCTGGTGCTGGGCCAGGGATCGCAAGGCTGGCTGGCGAGCCTCGCGACGCTGCCCGGCGCCATCGGTCTGGCGGGGCAGCTGATATTCGCGATGCTGCCCCTGATGGTCAGAAACCCCGGGGGCTGAGCATCATCAGGGGCGGGGTGGCGTCAGGGCTGGATCGAGGACGGCGGGTCCGACGCATCCATCGAATCGTCGAGCGCATCATCCAGATCTTTCTCGCTGATATCGTCCTTGTCGACATCGGGCTTGGCGTCATGCTCGTCGGTATTCAGGCTGCTGTGCTTGGCGCCGGCGCGCTGCGCGGTTTCCTCGGTGCAATCGACGGGATCGTTGGCGGCGGGCTTGGGGTCTTGATGATCGGTCATAAGGCTCTCCTTGGTGATGAGCCTACGCCGGTGATGGCACGCGGGTTCCGTGGTGCAGCGTTCAGCTCACCCCGGCGCGCCGGAGCTCGGGCCCCAGCCGACCGGTCAGCCACAGCCCCCACATCCGGAAATCCGCCGCCAGCGACCAGAGCGGATAGGTGAAGGTGGCCGGCCGGTTGCGCTCTATCCGCCAGTGGCTGACCCAGGCAAAGAAATAGCCCGCCAGCGGCATAGCAGCGAACAGCAGCCAGTTGCCTGTGAGCAGCGCCGCCAGCCCCAGCAGCACCACCAGCGAGGTTCCCGCATAATGCCAGGCGCGGGTCAGCGGGCGGCTGTGTTCGGACAGGTAATAGGGCCAGAATTCGGCGAAGCTGGTGTAGCGCTGCATATCGATGTTCTCCCGCAGCCATGATAGGCACAGATCATGCCTGCGATCCAGCCCGACCTGCTGCCCGACCTGATCTTCGTCTATGGCACGCTGCGCCGTGGCAGTGCGCACGCCAATGCGGCGCGGCTGGCGCGCGAGAGCGATTGGCTGGGTCTGGCGACGTTGAGCGGCATGCTCTATCGCGTCAGCTGGCACCCGGCGCTGGTGCTGGAGGGCAGCGACCCGGTCACCGGCGACCTGCTGCGGCTGCATGATCCCGCCGCCAGCCTGCCCTGGCTCGACGCTTTCGAAAGCTGCAGCCCCGACGATCCGCCACCGCACGACTATCGCCGCGAGATTGCGATGGTCATGACGGCAGCCGGACCTGCAACCGCACTGGTCTATGTCTGGAACCTGTCCGTGGACGGGCTCGAGCGGATAGCGACCGGTGATTGGCTGGGCGCGGCTGGCTGAGAGGGGCGATTGCCGGCATTCTCACGGGCCCGGGTCGGTGACGCCAATGCTGCGCTCGTCATTCCCGCAAACGCGGGGGTGACGAACGGTAGAGTACTGGCAAGGACGATCGCTACTGGCTGTCCGCCAAACCGTCGTACTTCAGCTCGAGGAAGCGGCCGCGGATGGCGAGCTTGTCGGCGTCGCCCTCGGCAATCGTTCGGGTGGCGCTGGCGATCTCGCGTTCGATGACCCCCAGACCATGCAGCAGCTGTTCGTCGGGAGTGCGCTCGCCGCGCTTTTCCTTGCGCATGTTCGCGGGGATCTTGCGATAGCCGGTGATCAGTTCGGGCAGGTGCTCGCCCACCAGCTTGCGGATTTCGCGGGCAGGCTCGCTGTTTTCCTCGAGCGTCTGCAACTGCGGCGCGAGCATGTCGAGCTGGACGCCGATATTGTCGATCAGGTTGACCGCAGGCGCGGGCAGCGCCGGGCGCTGGCTTTCGAGCCAGATCTCGGTCTTGCCCGCCAGCACCTTGAGCGGTTCCTTGGCAAGCTTCTCGGGCGTCGGGACCTTGAGCTTCATGCCGCTGCCCAGCACCACGGTGGCAACAACTGCGGCGAGCACGGTCAGCAGCACGCCATAGAAGCCGATGCCGTCGATGATCGCGCCGACCACGCCTGCGGCGACCAGGATCACGCCGATGGAAATCGCGATTGCGGCGATTTTCTTCCACAGATGCTCGCGCTTGAGCGCGCGCGATTTGCTGCCGATCGACGGTCCCATCTGCGCCCGGCGCTTGACCGCTGCGGCGTCGGCGAGAATCTGGTCGGACTGGCTGGTCAGGGATTTGCTCATGCGGACCGCTGCCTCATGCCTCCAGCGAGCTCAGCAGCGACGGGCCCGACGACGCGCCGCCCGAACCTGCCTGGCTGGCACCCTCGGCGCGGGCGATATAGCCCTTGGACTTCTCGACTTCCTTGCTCAGCGTGTCGACCGTGGTCTTCATGCTGTCGAGCGCCTTGACCTTGAAGGTGTCGATGTTGTCCATCGTGTCGTAGATGTTCTGGAACGCACGCTGCAGCGTCTCGACGGGAATCGTCGCCGATGCCGCCTGTTCGTGGATCTTGGCGGTCTGCTCTTTCAGCATCGTTCCGGTGGAATCGATGATGTTGGCGGTGGTGGTGTTGAGCGCGGTGATCTGGTCGAGCACCAGCTTCTGGCCCACCAAAGCCTGCGCCACCGTGACGGCCGTGCGCAGCGCCGCGACGGTGGTGGTGCTGGCACGGTCCACGCCCTTGACCAATTCGACGTTGTTCTTCTTGACCAGATCGAGCGCGAGATAGCCCTGCACCGTCACCGCCATCTGCGTCAGCAGGTCCTGCGTGCGCTGGCGGACATAGAACAAGGCGGTTTCGCGGATCGCCTTGGCCTTGGCCGGATCGGTCATGTCGAGCTCGGCGGCCTTTTCCTCCAGCCGGGCATCCAGCGTCTTGGAAACGTGGATCATCTGCTCGAGCTTGCCCATTGCCGCCCAAAGATTCTGCCGCTCGACGTCGATTGCGGCATTGTCCATCAGCAGCTCGTCCTTGCCGCTCTGCAAGCTGCCCAGGATCGACTGGATGTGCCCCTGCGAGCTTTTGTAGCTGTCGAAGTAATCGCGCATCTTGTTGCCGAACGGGATGATGCCGAAGATCTTCTTGCGGGTGAACAGATCGCCCTTCTTGCCCGGGTCGAGATCCTCGACCGTGCGGCGCAATTGCGCGAGGTTGGCGCCGACCGAATTGTCGGAGTCCATCGCCTTGACCGGGCGATCGAGAAAGCGGTTGGACTGCCCTGCGGCATCGCCAATTTCCTTGCGGCCCATATTGGTGATCTGGTCGACACGCTTGCCGAATTCGGGGGAGTTGACGTCCTGCGCCACCAGATCGCTGATGAAACCCTCGACCTTCTCGTCGAGCTTCGATTTCACGTCATCGGACACCGGCACCAGGCCGGTGGCTTCCGCAGCCGTCACCACGGGCACCGGTTCGGGTGCCTCCAGGGTCAGTTTCTTGTCCGCAATCGCAGTTTGCGTTGCCATGCCGTGTGCGCTCCCGTTTCCGCTTTTCGCCCAAAATGAGGCGAGTTGCCCTTTCAGGCAAGCGATAAGTGTTACTGTGTTAATATATCAATACAGTAAGCCAGCGCAAGCGGAATACCGCAGCTGTTGCGCATCACGGCGTGAGCATCTGCCGCACCTTGATCGCGAGCGTGTCAATCTGGAACGGCTTGGTCAGCATGTCCATGCCATGGTCGAGGAAGCCGCTGCGCACCGCTGCGCCCTGGGCATAGCCGGTGACGAACAATACCTTGAGTCCCGGCCGGGTCTGGCGGGCAATTTCGGCAAGCTGGCGCCCGTTCAATCCGGGCAGCCCGACATCGGAGATCATCAGGTCGATCTGGCGGCTGGTCTGCAGGATGGCGAACGCTTCCTCGGCGTGCTCCGCCTCGCAGGCGGTATAGCCCAGCTCGTCGAGCACGTTGACGATGACCATGCGCACGGCGGCGTCGTCCTCGACCACCAGCACGGTCTCGCCCGCACCCACAGGCATCGAGGTGACCCGCGGCTCTGCGACGACGACCGGCGCGTCGCTGCACGGCACGAACAGCTTGACGCTCGTGCCCACGCCCAGCTCGCTGTAGATGCGCACATGGCCGCCCGATTGCTTGAGGAAGCCGTAGATCATCGACAGCCCCAGCCCGGTACCCTGGCCGATCGGCTTGGTGGTGAAGAACGGCTCGAATACCTTGGTGATGGTCTGCGCGCTCATCCCCTGGCCGTCGTCGGAGACGCTGAGCACGACATAGTCGCCCGGCTGCAGGTCCTCGCCGGTCTGGGCAAAGCCGGGATCCAGCTGCATCGTGGTCGTCTCGATGGTCAGGTGCCCGCCATCGGGCATCGCATCGCGCGCGTTGATGCACAGGTTGAGCAGCGCATTTTCGAGCTGGTTGGCATCGGTGCTGGCAGGCGGCAGCCCCGGGACGAGCGCCACCGCGAGGCTCACCTGCTCCCCCAGCGTCCGCCGCAGAAAGTCTTCCATCCCGCGCACCAGCTGGTTGACGTCGGTGGGGCGGATATCGAGCGATTGCCGCCGCCCGAAGGCCAGCAGCCGCGCGGTCAGCGCTGCGGCGCGCTGCGCCGAAGTCTCCGCCGCCTCGAGATAGCGATGGACCTGATCCATCCGTCCCGATTCGAGGAAGCGGCGGATCAGGTCGATGCTGCCGATCACCCCGGTCAGCATATTGTTGAAATCGTGCGCCAGCCCGCCGGTCAGCTGGCCAATCGCCTCCATCTTCTGCGCCTGCCTAAGTGCCTCTGCGGTCGCCTCGCGCTCCGTCAACGCCTGAGTGATGCGCTGCTCGAGCGTCTCGTTCAGCTGGTGCAGTTCCTGCTCGGAACGGCGTCGGTCCGTGATATCCGTGAACAGCGCAGCGACGTGATGATCGGCAGGATCGCCGATGCGGAACGCGTGGACATCGAACCACCTGTTGTCCAGCGCGCTGGCGATGTGCTGCACCCGCCTGGACTGCCCGGTCAGGTCGACCTCTCCGTACAGATCCAGCCAGTACTGTTCGACACCGGGCAACGCATCGCGAACCCACCGGTCTTCGACGTCGCTCAGGCCGGTATGGGTGGAAAATGCCCGGTTGACCTCGACAAAGCGATAATCGGCGGCGCGACCATCATCGTCATAGCGCATCTGGAGCACGGAGATGCCGGCATCGACGGCATTGAACAGGTGCCGATAATGCTCCTCGCTGGCGGTGCGCGCGGTTTCGGCGGCAATCCGGCTGGCGATTTCCGCTTCCAGAACGGCCGAGCGCTCGTCGCGCTGGACGATCGCACGGCGCAAATCCAGCTGCGTCATCACCTGCCGCGCCAGCACCTCAAGCGTCAGCCTCTGCCGCGCGGTGATGCCCTCGGGTCTCGGCTTGCTGTCGAGCACGCACACCGTACCCAGCGGCAGGCCTTCCTCGGTCCTGAGGAGCGCGCCGGCATAAAAGCGCAGGCCGCCTTCGGCCTGAACCAGCGGATTGCTGTCGAAGCGCGAATCGAGCAGCGTGTCGGGGACGATGAACATGTCGTCCTGCAGAAGCGCATGCGCGCAGATCGAGACATCCAGCGGCAGTTCGCGCGCGCCGATACCGATCTCCGCCTTGAACCATTGCCGGTCCGACGCGATCAGGTTGACCACTGAAATGGGGGCGTCGAACACATCGCTGGCCAGCCGGACTATGTCCTCGAACTCGGGCTCGCGCGGCGTGTCGAGAATGCCGTATCGCAACAGCGCAGCCAGCCGGTCGGACTCGGTCCAACCGGGGGGCGGGCTGCGGTCGGGCGGCGCAATCGATGTCACGGATTGACAGCTAACATGTTTCCTCCGGTTTGATCACCAATTTTGCGCCACATCCAACAGCTGGTGGCGCAACCGGTTCCACAAGCGCTCCAGGTGCCTTGGCGCAGGCGTCACAGGGGCTGCGGGGTGCGCACCTCAAAGGGCGCGCACCCCGCATATCCGTCAGGCGCCCATGTCCCACAATGCGGAACACGCCACCGCAAGCAGCACGAAGATCACCAGCAGCACGGCGATCTCCTTGGGAGCATGCGACAGCGCCTTTGCCTGCTCCTGTTCGAACGCCGCGATCTTGTAGCGGATGGTCTCGTCGCCCTTGAGCAGGCCGATCTCGAGCAGTGGGCCCGATTTCAGATAGTCCGTCAGCTCGCGCCGCTCCTCGCTGGTGATATCGGGGTAGCGTCTGAACAGCGCCTTGACCCGCTGCTTGCGGGCGGTGTCGTCCTGCTCGTCGGGGGTGCCGGGCAGAGCGGGCACGGATTGTTGATCGATCATGTCGTGTCTTTCGGGATGAAAATGTCGTGAAAATGCGAAAGGCGCGCGCCACCCCGCGCGGGACGCGCAGGCGCCAGAACCCCGGACCAGTGTCGCGGGGGTTCGTCGTTCAGAAGCGGGAAGCGCCTGAGGTCAGCTGAGCGCAGGAGGCGCGCGCGGGCCGGATCCTGCACGGACAAAGGCAGGCATCGCCGCCTGCGGCCGGTCGAACGCGGGGTCTGCCGGTGCGAAATGCAGTCGAGGCAGCGGGCCGAACGGTGTCGGCGGCAGCGTTGCCAGCCCATTGCCGCCGGTCAGCGCCGACCGCTGGCGGGCCTCTTGCGAAGCGCTGGCAAAGGCCTGCTCGTTTTCATCGCGGTTGAGCGCAACCTGGGTCGTGGCCGGGTTGAACGCCGAGCCCACCATCTGGCTTGCGGGCAGCGCGCCGGGCAGCAAGGCGCTGGCAAGCGCGACGAACAGCGCAACGATAAGCCCGCTCGCCCAGGCGCGGTGCCGCGCGAGCGGAGAATCCGGCTCAGGCGCGACGCGGCGCATCGGAGACTGGGGCTCGGGCATGGCCAGACCTATAGGCCCGTGGGCACCGGCGGTAAACCCGTGCAGCCCGGGCCGGGCTGTGGGACCGGCGGTCAGGCCGCCAGTTCGTAGGGCTGGATTTCGCCCGAGAGGTAGAGGTTGCGCGCCTTGGCGCGGCTCAATTTGCCCGAGGAGGTGCGCGGCAACGTGCGCGGCGGCACCAGCTCGATCACGCAGTTCATGCCGGTGATCGAGCGCACCTTTTCGCGGATCTCGTCGCGCAGGCGGCGGCGTTCGCCTTCGTCGGTGGTGCGGCACTGCACCAGCACCGCGGGCGCCTCTTCGCCTGCGGGCGTGGTGATCGAGAACGCGGCAATGTCGCCGGACTTGAAGCCGGGCAGCTGCTCCACCGCCCATTCGATGTCCTGCGGCCAGTGGTTCTTGCCGTTGATGATGATCATGTCCTTGGCGCGGCCGACGATATACAGATAGCCATCGACCATGTAGCCCATGTCGCCGGTGTCGAGCCAGCCGTCGATCAGGCACGCTTCGGTCGCCTCGGGATCGCGAAAATAGCTGTGCATGATCGAGGGGCCTGCGGTCCAAACCTTGCCGATCTCGCGATCTGCCAGCACCACGCCATCGGGATTGCGGATCTCGATCGACATGCCGCGGCAGGCCTTGCCGCAATTGACGATCGAGCGGTAGCGCTTGGGCTTGCTCGCATCGACCGGCGCGCCCGACAGGCGCTGTTCCTCGACCAGATCGACGACGATGCCTTCGCCCGGCGGCATCAAAGTGACCGCAAGCGTCGCTTCGGCGAGGCCATAGCTGGGCAGGAAGGCGCTGGCCTTGAAGCCTGCGGGCGCGAACGCGTTGACGAAGCTCTGCATCACATCGGGGCGGATCATGTCCGCGCCGTTGCCCGCCAGCCGCCAGCGCGACAGGTCGAAGCGTTCCTCGACCCGCGACTGGCTACCGATGCGACGCGCGCAGATGTCATAGCCGAAGGTCGGGGAGTAGCTGCACGAGGTGCCGGGGTTGCGGCTGATCAGATCGAGCCAGGCGAGGGGACGCCGCGCGAAATCCTCGGTCTTGAGGTAATCGGTCGAGACCTGGTTGGCGACCATCGAGAGCATGCAGCCGACCAGCCCCATGTCGTGATACCAGGGCAACCACGAGATGCAGCGGTCGCTCTGCGCGATGTGCATGCCGTGCGCGTGCGCCGCCAGATTGCTCAGCAGCGCGGCATGGGTGACCGCAACGCCGTGCGGGAAGCGGGTCGATCCGCTGGAATATTGCAGATAGCAGATATCGTTCGAGCTTGCCTGCGGCAGCGCGACATCCGTGACGGCGTCAGTGGTAAAGCCTTCCCAGTCGATCCCCGCAACGCCGCAGCGCTGGGCCGCCTCGCCGCCCATCTCGGCAAGTTCGGCCGGATAGAACAGGAACTTGGGGTCGCTGGAGCGCAATTGCACGCCCAGCTGCTCGACATAGCTTTCCTTGCCGCCGAAGCTGGTCGGCAAAGGCAGCGGCACCGGCCAGGCACCGGCATAGACCGCGCCGAAGAACAAGGCGGCAAACTCCGCGCTGGTTTCGGCGACGATGGCGATGCGATCGCCCGGCACCACGCCGCGCGCGATCAGCCGCCGCGCATGCGCCAACGCATCGCTGCGCAGCTCGCTGAACGGGTAGGGCCGCACCAGGGTGCCGCGCGGATCGTGGAAGTTGAAGCCGCGTGTCCCGCCCGCCGCATAATCGAGCGCTTCGCCCAGTGTCGCGAAATCGGCAAAGCGTCGCGCCAGAGTATCGGCGGTCGGTGTCGGCTGCAATTCAGTCATGCGTTTTAACCCGTTGCTTTCCTGTGCGCGGTGCCTGTTGTCCTGCATCTCACGCATGATGGGCAGATCGTGTGCGGTCTGCCCCGTGTTCAATGGCTCGGCGATGAACAGGGCGCGGCGCGCGCAGGTCCATCCCCAAAATACTCCAGCCGCCGCTCTAGCCGACGACAGGCGTTCTAATTTCGGCCCGACTGTGGCACAAAAAAGGCGCATGTTTTCCAGATCGCGATCCGACCGGGCCGAACGCCGCCCGCCCAAGCCGCTCAACGAGACGAGCCTGAAGGATCTTGCTCTGCATTATCTGGGGCGCTTTGCCTCGACCCGCGCGAAACTGGTGCAGTATCTTGAGCGCAAGCTGCGCGAGCGCGGCTGGGATGGCGATACCCCGCCCGATCTGGTGGCGCTGGCCGACCGGTGCGCGGAACTGGGCTATGTCGACGATGCTGCCTATGCCGCGATGAAGGGCGGGGCGCTGCTGCGCCGGGGCTATGGCGCGCGGCGGGTGGAGCAGGCGCTGCAGGCGGCAGGCGTCAAGGAGCCCGATCGCGACGAAATGCGCAGCGCGGGCAGGGACCAGGCGGTGAGCGCCGCGCTGGCCTTCGCCAAACGCAAGCGGGTCGGCGCCTTTGCCGACCAGCCCGCCGATCCGGACAAACGCCGCAAGCAGCTGCAGGCATTTATCAGGGCGGGACATGATTTTGCACTCGCCCGGCGCATCGTTTTCGCCGATAGCATGGAAGAGATTGCGGGGCTGGAAGAGGACTTTGGGAGAGAATGATGGTCATGAAATGGTGTGCGACCACGATTGCGACACTCGCACTGGTCGCCTGCAACGCCACCGCCCCCAGCGATGCGATCGCGCAGCGGCCCGCGGCCGACGCTTCCGCGCTGTCGCCCGCCGGGCTGCAGCTCGTACCGTTGACCATTGATAGCAAGGGCAAGCGCCACACCTTCACGGTCGAGGTCGCAGGCACCTCGCAGGAACAGGCGCAAGGGCTCATGTTCCGCACCGAACTCGCGCCAGATGCGGGGATGATCTTCCCGTTCCCCACCCTCAAGCCCGCCAGCTTCTGGATGAAGAACACCGTGATCCCGCTCGACATCATCTTCGTGCGTGCCGATGGCAGCATCGAGAGCATCGCGGACAACACCACGCCCTATTCGCTCGATGCGGTGAGTTCGCAGGGACCGGTGGCTGCGGTGCTGGAGCTTGCCGGCGGCCGCGCAGCACAGCTGGGGATCAAGCCCGGCGATATCGTCAAATGGCAAACCAGGCGCTGAGCACCGCATCATGGCCGCACGCAAACGCGGGTTTCTGGCCCGGTTGATCGCACTGGTGTTCAAGCTGATCTTCGGCTTCGTCGCGCTGTCGCTGCTGATGGTGGTGATCTACCGGTTCGTGCCGCCGCCGACCACGATTACCATGCTGACCGACAGCAATGGTGCGACCCGCGACTGGACTCCGATCGAGCGGATCGACCGCAACATGGTGGCAGCCGCGATCGCGGCGGAGGACGGCAAGTTCTGCACCCATAGCGGGTTCGACCGTGAGGCGATCGAGGCTGCGGTGCGGCGCAACGCGCAGGGCGGCCGCATCCGCGGTGGATCGACGATCAGCCAGCAGACCGCAAAGAACGTGTTCCTCTGGCAGAATGGCGGCTTCTTCCGCAAGGGGCTGGAAGCCTGGTTCACGGTGCTGATCGAGACGATCTGGGGCAAGCGCCGGATCATGGAGGTGTATCTCAACGTCGCCGAGACAGGAATCGGCACCTATGGGGTCGAGGCGGGCGCGCAGCGCTATTTCGGCAAGGGCGCAGGCTCGCTCAGCCGCGACGAGGCCGCGCGCATGGCCGCAGCGCTGCCGCTCCCCAAGAAGCGGTCGGTCAAGAGCCCGAGCGGCTTTGTGCGGCGCTATGGCAACAACATCGCGCGGCGCATCCGGATCGTCCAGCGCGACGGGCTCGACGCCTGCACGCGGTAACTGATCAGCCTTCGGAAGAAGCGGTGCTTTGCGGGCCGTCATAATCGATCGCTGCGGCCGCTGCGCCGGACATGATGAAGCCGATCGGCCGGTCGATTTCCTCGTGCAGATGCCCGATCAGGCTTGCGGTGCGCGCGAGCAGCGAGATGCCCTTCAGGGCTCCGACCGGAAAGCCGACATCGAGCATCACCGCGGGGATCGCGCCGTTGACGTTGATCGGCAGCGGACGCCCCAGGCTTTCGGGAAGACAATCGCGCAGCGCATACAGCATGCCGATATGCTCGCCGACGATGCCGTGCTCCTCGGCCATTTTCAGCAGCAGCAGCGCACGCGGATCGCCTGCGGAGTGCTGCGGGTGGCCGAAGCCGGGGATCGCCTGTCTGGTCGCACGCAGCGTGCGGACGCCTTCCGATGCGATCTCGGCCGGCGTTCCCTCGCCGCTGCGCACCTTGGCCACCAGATCGGCATAGAAGCGCCCGGCAACCTCCGCGCTGCCCAGCACCACCGATCCGCAGCCCAGCAGGCCTGAAGCGACCGCACCGTGAAACGCTTCGGGCGCGGCGGCGTAAGTCATCCGGGCGGCGACGACGCTGGGCACCAGCCCGTGTTCGGCGATCGCGGCCAGCACGGCGTTGGCGAACAGCTTCTGCACCTCGGTCGGTTCGCTGCCCGTTACCAGCAGCCAGAAATAGCTGGTGAAGTCCATCTTGCCGATGATGTCGTCGCACAGATCGCGCCCGCGCACGGTGATGCTGCTGGCATCCGATGTGCAGATGGCGGTGTAGGGAGCGTCCTGCTTGCCGATGCGCATGAAAAGAGTCCTTTGCGTTGCTCTGCTGCCGGGCCGGGGCCCCGGGTTAGATAAATTCGATTTACGAAGTTGATTTCGTATATCGAATTTTCTATGGGTGCGTGTCAGGGAGAAGTCAATATGGCCAAGCCGCTTGCCAATGTCACCGTGCTCGAAATGGGCACGTTCATCACCGGGCCCGCCGCTGGCATGATGCTCGCCGACATGGGTGCGGATGTCATCAAGGTCGAGCGGCCCGATGGCGGCGATCCGTTCCGCGCGTTTCGCGGCGGGCTCTACAGCCCCCATTTCCAGACCTACAACCGCAACAAGCGCTCGGTCACGCTCGATACCCGCGGCGGTGCCGATCTCGAGGCGTTCGACCGGCTGATCGCCAGCGCCGATGTCTTCATCCAGAATTTCCGCCCCGGCGTCGCCGACAAGCTCAATGTCGACCCCGAACGGCTGCGCGGCATCAATCCCCGGCTGATCTATCTGTCGATCTCGGGCTTCGGCGCGACCGGCCCCGACCGCGACCGCCCCGCCTTCGACACCGTCGCGCAAGCAGCCAGCGGCTTTCTGCGACTGCTGGTCAACCCCGAGAACCCCCGCGTCGTCGGCCCGGCGCTCGCCGATGCGATCACCGGCTTCTACGGCGCTTATGGCGTGCTCGCGGCGCTGCACGAGCGGGAAAGCACGGGCAAGGGGCGCCTGGTCGAGGTCTCGATGTTCGAGGCGATGGCGCATTTCAACCTCGACGATTTCACGCACTATTTCTCGGAAGGCGAGGTCATGGGCCCGTACAGCCGGCCCAATGTATCGCAATCCTATGTCTTCCAGTGCGCCGGCGGCGACTGGCTGGCGCTGCATATGTCGTCACCGCCCAAGTTCTGGGAGAATCTGGCAACCGCTGTCGGCCAGCCCGATATGCTGCAGCGGCCCGAATTCGCCAGCCGCGATGCGCGGATCGCCAATTACGAAAAGGTCGCAGCCTTTCTCGCCCCGCTGTTCGCCGCGCGCAGCCGCGCCGAATGGTGCGCGACGCTCGAGCAGCTCGAAGTGCCACATTCGCCGGTCTATTCCGCGCCAGAAGTCGTCGAGACCCCGCAGGCGCAGCATCTGGGCCTTACCGTCGAGGACCCCGATGGCCCGCATGGCCGCTTCCGCACCATCCGCTCGCCGGTGAGCTTCGATGGCGAGCGCGCGACTTCGGTTACCGCGCCGCCGGTGCTGGGTCAGCACAATGAAGAGGTGCTGGGGCTGGCCGATACGTCCGCTGCGGCCGAGTGAGCCTGCTGACCCCCATCGACAGCACCGCCTTGCCTGTAGCCCTGGCACAGGCTAGCGGTGGAGCGATGGAAGACGCGGCAAAGCCCGGCAAAGACAGCGAGTATCTCTCGACCCTCGAACGCGGGCTCAAGGTGCTGCGCGCGTTCGATGCGACGCATCCCGAAATGCAGCTGAGCGAAGTCGCGCAGGTCACCGGCTTGAGCCCGGCAGTGGCGCGGCGCTGCCTCAACACCTTGGTGCAACTGGGCTATGTCGCACAATTCGGGCGCAAGTTCCTGCTGCGGCCCGAGGTGCTGTCGTTCGGTACCGCCTATCTCTCCTCGATGAACGTCGAGCAGGTGATCCTGCCGCCGCTGCAGAAATTGCGCGACGATACCGGCGACAGCGCTTCCATGGCGGTGCTGTCGGGCACCGATATCCTCTATGTCGCGCACGTCTCGACCAACCGCCGGATCCGGCTGGGCGCGAATGTCGGCACGCGCTTTCCGGTACATGCGACGTCGCTGGGCAAGGTGCTTCTGGCGTTCCAGCCCGAAGCGGTGATCGCGCAGTATATGGCCGCGGTCGATCTCCAGCGCTTCACCGAGCGGACCGTGACCAGCCACGCGGCGCTGGAACAGCGGCTGCAGGGCGCGCGCGAGACCGGCTATGATTCGGCGCTCGACGAGCTCGATTATGGCATCGTCTCGGTCGCGGTGCCGGTGTTCGATGCCAATCGCAAGGCGATCGCCTCGATCAACTGCTCGACCTCGACCACCCGCATCTCGCAGGACGAACTGGTCCGCACGCGGCTGCCGATGCTGCGCGAGGCCTCGGCCGAAATCGGCAACGCGCTGCAGCGCTGGCCGACCCTGATGCACTCGCTGCAACACAACTGATCTTCTGAAAATCGATGGACGCAAGAGGCTGCCCCGGCGGGGCGGGCGGGCTGGTGTTGCCTGCTTCGCACAGTGGCAGGAAACTTCGCATATCGAACTTGACTTCGTAATACGAACAATTTACCTCAAATCATAACCCGCGCGCAGAGCCCTCAAGGGCCGCGGCAGCGACCGTGGCGGGACATCACAGGATGAGGGGTACTGGTGGATATGTCCGGATTGTGGAACAGGCTGCTTCTGGCAGGATCGACGTCGGCGCTGGCGCTGGCATGTGCAACGCCGGCCCTGGCGCAGAGCCAGGCTGCCCCGGCTGACGACGAAGGCGAGATCGTTGTCACCGCTCTGCGCCGCGACACCAATCTGCAGGACACCCCCGCCGCGATCACCGCGTTCAACGCCGAGACGATCGAGAATGCCGGGATCGACAAGGCCGCGGACTTCATCGGCCTGACCTCGAACGTCCAACTGATCGAGACGCAGAACGCGGGCAACGCCTTCGTCATCATCCGCGGGATCACCCAGAACCGCAATTCCGAGCCCTCGGTCGCCGTGGTGGTTGACGGAGTGCAGCAGGTCAATGCTGCCCAGTTCAGCCAGGAATTGTTCGATATCGAGCAGATCGAAATCCTCAAAGGTCCGCAGGGCGGCCTGTATGGACGCAACGCCATCGGCGGCGCGATCATCATCAACACCAAGCAGCCCAGCGACCAGTTCGAGGGCCGGGTGTTCGCCGGGATCGACAACGGCTTCGGCTACACGCTGCGCGCAGGCGTTTCAGGCCCGATCAGCGACACGCTCAAGTTCCGGCTGTCGGGATCGTACCGCGACACCAACGGCTATATCCCCAACACCTTCCTGGGCGAGGATGCCGATCCGCTCGAGGACATCTCGCTGCGCGGCAAACTGCTGTGGATCCCGACCGATAAGCTGACCGTCGATCTGCGCGCCTCGATGTCGCTGCTGCGCACCCAGGCGCTGTACTACAACATCGTCGCCGACGTGAACGACACCAGCCTGCCGGTGCGCGTCAACAATGCCGGGCAGAACGACCGCGACATTTACAACGTGTCTGCCAAGATCGATTACAAGGCCGACTGGGGATCGATCACCTCGGTCACCTCGTACGACACGCTGTCCGAAATTCTGACCGGCGACGCGTTCAACTTCCTTCCGATCCAGGAATCGCTTTTCTTCGCGATCTTCGGCTTCGATCTCAACCAGAGCCAGTTCCTCGATGTCGAGGCGATCAGCCAGGATCTGCGCATCCAGTCGGCGGACGGGCAGAAGTTCAATTGGTCGGTGGGCGGCTATTTCATCGACACCAACCGCTATATCTCGACCGGCAACATGGTCGATACCGGCGCGGGCGTGTTCCCGGTGTTCCGCACCCCCAGCACCAATCCGCTCAATCCGCAGGCGACCTTCCTGGCGGATTCGCAGAGCAATTTCGCCTGGGCGCTCTACGCCAATGTCGGCTATGAATTCTCCGAAGCCTTCCGCGTCGATGCCTCGCTGCGTTATGACCGCGACAAGCGTCGCAACCGGACTTTGACCCCGACCGCGTTCATCCCGGTGGTCCCGGGCTTCCCCACTGGTCGCACCGGCGAAGTGCGCCGCGAGACCTTTGACGAATGGCAGCCCAAGATCACGCTGACCTACAAGCCGGTCGACAATGTCACGATCTATGGCGGCTACAGCCGAGGCTTCCGCTCGGGCGGGTTCAACCAGACCGGCGTCGGCGCAGTGGCGGCGGGCACCGGCGTGGTGGGTGTCGCGGACATCTATGAGGCCGAGGTCGCCGACACCTTCGAGATCGGCGTCAAGACCACTTTGTTCGACCGGATGCTGACGCTCAACGCCAGCGCCTACACCACCAAGTCTGAAAACGGCTATTTCTTCGTCTTCCTCGCCGCCAACTCGACGCAGAACCTGGGCAATGTGCCCGAGGTGCAGCTGCAGGGCTTCGAGATCGATGGCACGCTGCGTCCCGCGCGCGGGCTGGACATCAACTTCGGCCTCGGCGTCACCTACAGCGAGATCAAGGAATTCCCCGACCCCACCGTGATCGGCAACGAAGCCCCGTTCATCTCGCGCTACACGATCAACCTGGGCACCCAGTACGAGAGCAACCTGGGCGACAGCGACCTCAAGGGCCGTATCCGGGTGGATTACAACCGCACCGGCAAGACCTGGTTCGATGTGCCCAACTCGACCGTGCGGCGGCCGGTGGACCTCGTCAACGCGCGGCTGACGCTCGATGGCGGCGCCTGGTCGCTGACAGGCTTTGCCGACAACCTGTTCAACAAGCGCTACAATGCCGAGTTCTCGCCCGGCGGCTTCGTGTTCAAGGGCCGCCCGCGCGTCTTTGGACTCGAAGCGCTCTACAAGTTCTGATCCTCACGATAACGGGAAACCACCAGTGGCACGCATCCTCATCCTCTACTATTCGGGCTATGGTCACACCGAGGTGATGGCGGGTGCCGTCGCTGATGGCGTCAATGCGGTTGCGGGCTGCGAGGCAGTGGTCAAGCGCGTGCCCGAACTGGTGTCGGACGAGGTTGCTGCGGCCGTGCACATGAAGATCGATCAGGCAGCTGCGTTCGCCAGCCCGGATGAGCTTGCCGATTATGACGGCATCATTTTCGGCACGCCCACCCGTTTCGGCAACATGGCCGCGCAGATGCGCAACTTCCTCGACCAGACCGGCGGGCTGTGGGCCAAGGGCGCGCTGGTCGGCAAGCCGGGCAGCGTCTTTGTCTCGACCGCCAGCCAGCATGGCGGGCAGGAGACCACGATCACCTCGTTCCACACCACGTTGCTCCACCATGGCATGATCGTCATCGGCCTGCCCTACAGCTTTGCCGGCAACACCATCATGAGCGAGATCAGCGGCGGCACGCCTTATGGCGCGAGCACGATCGCAGGCGGCGACGGATCGCGCATGCCATCTGAAAACGAGCTTGCAGGCGCGCGCTTCCAGGGCGAGCATGTCGCCCGCATCACGCTGAAGCTGGCGGCCTGACCGCGGCCTGCCGGCGGTGTGAGAGATATTGAGGAGGATGCGATGAGCGTATTGGTCAACCGTTTGCACCACACTGCCTACACCACCCGCGATCTCGAGGCGACACGCGCGTTCTACGAGGACGTGCTGGGCTTTCCTCTGGTCGCGACCTATTGCGAGATGGACGAGCTGTTCGGCAAGGAGCGGACCTATTGCCACTGCTTCTTCGCGATGAAGGATGGCAGCGCGCTTGCCTTCTTCCAGTTCGCCAACGAGGACGACCAGGCCGAATTCAGCCCGCCAATCCCCGAATCGCCGTTCCATCACATCGCGCTGCATGTCGATCAGGATGCGCAGATCGAGCTCGAGCGGCGCATTGCTGCTGCCGGCATCGTCGAGCCGCAGACCTACATCCTTGAGCACGGCTATTGCCGCTCGGTCTATGTCAAGGACCCCAACGGCATGATCATCGAGTTCACCTGCGATGCGCCCGAGGCGCTGGCGATCGAGGCCGATGTGCGCGCCAAGGCGCGGACCGAGCTCGCACGCTGGCTGGCGGGCGACCACAGCAACAACAATACCTTCCGCAGCGTCGAAGCGGCCTGATTGATGGCTGGCCCGGTTGGCAGGCTGGGCGCCGCATTTGCGACGATCCCGCCTGCCGCCGTGCTGGGCGGAGAGACGTTCTGGCTCGATGTCGGTGACGGCCGGCTGGCGGTCGAGACGATCGGGCGCGGGCCTGCGGTCGTTCTGCTGCACGGCTGGACGCTCGACCGACGGATGTGGACGCTGCAGGCCCGCGCGCTGGCCGACCGGTTCACGCTGATCGCGATCGACCGGCGGGGGTTCGGCCAGTCGGCCCTGTCGCCCTGCCGCGCGCGCGAGGTCGAAGATCTGGCCAGGCTTGCCGACCGTCTGCAGCTGGCAAGCTTCCATCTGGTGGGCATGTCTCAGGCGGGCGCGACCGCGATCGCGTATGCGATGGCGCACCGCGACCGCATCGCCACCCTGGTGCTGCAGGGCATCTCGCTGGCCGGAATCCCCGATCATTCGAACGCATCGGACACCATACCGCTCGCCGATTATGCCGACATGGTGCGGGCCGGGCGGCTCGCCGAGATGAAGCGGCACTGGGCCGATCATCCGCTGATGGCGGGCCTGACGGGCGAGGCGGCGGACATCGGCGCCGCCATGCTGGCCGATTATGACGGCAGCGACCTGCTCGCAGGTCCCGCAGGACCTTCGGCGCGGCTGGACAGCATGGCCGCGCTCTCCGTGCCGGTGCTGGCGATCACCGGTGATGCCGACACCCCCTGGCGGCGCACCGTGACCCAGGCGCTGGCGCGCAGTGCGCCGCTGGGCCAGGCGCGCTTCGTGCGCGGCGCAGGCCATCTGTGCAACCTCTCGCACGGGCTGGAATACAACGCCGCGCTGTGCGCCTTTCTTGCCCGGCCGCTGATGCCGGTGCCCGATGCCGTGAACGACTGACCTTGCAATGGAGTATCCCGCCGATGGCCGCGCCTGACCGTTTCTGCACCACCCATGTCGGCAGCCTGCCGCGGCCCGAAGCCCTGCTCGATCTGGTGTTCGCGCGCGAGGGCGGGGAGCAGGTGTCCGAGGCGGACTTCGATGCCGCGGTCGAGCATGCGACCGCTTATGTCATCAAGCGCCAGATCGAGGCGGGGGTGAGCATCGTCAACGATGGCGAGCAGTCCAAGCCCAGCTATGCGACTTATATCAAGCACCGGCTCTCGGGCTTCGGCGGCGAGGCGGGGCAGTATGAATTCGCCGATCTCGAAGCCTTTCCTGGCGCAAAGGCGCAGGTTTTCGGCAACACGGGCCGCGCCAAAAGGTCGGCCCCGGCGTGCACCGCGCCGATCACCGTGATCGACATGGAAGCCCCGCGGATCGATGCCGAGCGGCTGAAGCGGCTCGCAAACGGCCACGCCACCTTCATGTCGGCGGCTTCGCCAGGGGTGACCGCCCTGTTCTTCCCCAACCAATATTATGCCAGCGACGAGGAGTATGTCTTCGCGCTCGCCGAGGGACTGCGGCACGAATACGAGACGATTGCCGCTGCCGGGATCACCTTGCAGGTCGATTGTCCGGACCTTGCGATGGGCCGCCACGTGCAGTTCACGCACCTGAGCCTCGAGGACTTCCGCAAGCGGATCGGCATGAACATCGCGGCGCTCAACCACGCGGTGCAGAACATCCCGGCAGAGCAGCTGCGGATGCACCTGTGCTGGGGCAATTACCCGGGTCCGCACCATTGCGACGTAGCGCTGGGCGAGATTGCCGATATCGTCTGGACCGCCAAGCCGCAGACCGTGCTGATCGAGGGCGCGAACCCTCGCCACGCGCATGAGTTCGCCTTTTTCGAGGAGCACCCACTCCCCGAAGGCAAGATCCTGTGCCCCGGAATGGTCGAACCGCAGAGCCCGTATATCGAGCATCCCGAGCTCATCGCGCAGCGCATCGGCCGCTATGCCGATCTGCTGGGCCGCGAGCGGGTGATGGCGGGCGTGGACTGCGGCTTTTCGGTCCATGCCGGCAGCAACAGCCTCGACCCCGAGATCGTCTGGGCCAAGCTCGCCGCGCTGTCACAAGGTGCCGCCATCGCCAGCGCACGCTACTGGTAAGGCTCAGGCCGTTGCGCGCGCGTCGAGCGCCTCGCGCACTTTGCGCGCCAGCATCTCGCGGGTGTAGGGCTTGCTCAGCAGCCTGACGCCTGCTTCCAAAGTGCCGCCATGGACGATGCCCTTTTCGGCATAGCCCGAGGTGAACAGCACCGCGAGTTGCGGGATCAGCTGCACCGCACGCTTGGCAAGCTCGTGGCTCTGCACCGGTCCCGGCATCACGACATCGCTGAACAGCATGTCGAGCGCGGTGCCGCTCTCGACGATGGCGAGGCCGGCGGCGGCATCGCGCGCGGTGAGGGTGGTATAGCCCAGCTCGCCCAGCAATGCGGTGACGGTGGTGCGGACATCGTCATCGTCCTCGACCACCAGGATCGTCTCGCTGCCGCCCGATATGGTGTCGGAGCGCCGCTCAAGCGCTGCGGTGTCGGGGGTGGTTGATCGCGGCAGATAGATGCGGAAGGTCGTGCCGATTCCCGGTTCGCTGTACACCGTGACATGCCCGCCCGATTGCTTGATCAGGCCATAGACCATGCTGAGGCCGAGCCCTGTGCCCTTGCCCACCTCCTTGGTGGTGAAGAACGGCTCGAAGATCCGGTCGCGCACATCGGGCGGCATTCCGCTGCCGGTGTCGGTTACCGAGACCATGACATAGTCGCCCGCCTGCATGTCCGGGTATTTGCAGGCGAACAGGTTGTCCACTGCGGCATTGGCCATCTCTATGGTGAACAGTCCGCCGCCGGGCATCGCATCGCGCGCGTTGATCGCCAGGTTCAGGATCGCGTTTTCCAGCTGGCCATCGTCGACGAAGCAATCCCACAATCCGGTCTGAGCGGTGGTCTTGAGGCCGATGTGTTCACCCAGTGCGCGGCGCAGCATGTCTTCCAGATTGCCGACCAGGCGCGGCAGGTTGACCGGCTTGGGCGCCAGCGGCTGCTTGCGGCTGAAGGCGAGCAGCTGCTGCGCCAGCCTCGTGCCCCGCGCCACGCCCGACAGCGCCAGGTCAAGCCGCTGGCGCGCGCGCTCGTTGCCCGCGACATCGCGGCCGAGCAGCTCCAGGCTGCCGCCGATGATCTGTAGCAGATTGTTGAAGTCGTGCGCGACACCGCCGGTCAGCTTGCCCACCGCTTCCATCTTCTGGGCATGGCGCAGCTGCGCCTCGGCGGCATCGCGCTCGGCCAGCGCCTTTTCAACCTGTGCCTTGAGTTCGGCGTTGAAATTCTCGCGCGCCATCCGCGCCTCTAGCTCGGCGGTGATGTTCTTGACCTCCAGAACGGTCCCGATGGCAATGCCCGAGCCGTCCTGGATGGGGCTGGCGGAATAGGAGACCGGGTAGAAGCTGCCATCCTTGTGGATGAACACTTCTTCGCCCTGCACCTGATTAACCTCGGGCAATGCTCGGTCGATCGCACATTCGGCCAACGGAAATGGCTGCCCGCTGGGCCGGGTGTGGTGGATGACATCGTGGAGAATGCGGCCTTCGATTTCGGCGAAGCGGTAGCCTGTCAGTCGCTCGGCCGCATCGTTGAGGTAAACGCACTGCTGCTGGTCATCCATCAGGAACACCGCCATTGATGTGTTGCCCAGCACGGTGTTGAGGCGGTTGGTGACGCTTTGCAGCTCGCGCATCGTGCGGTCGCGTTCGGTGATGTCCTCGATCGCGGCGTAGAACAGCCGCTGCTGCTGATCGACAAGCAATTGCAGGCGGACCGCGACGTTGTAGTCGGTGCCATCCTTGCGGCGGTGCACCGTCTCGAAGGTCAGCATCTGCTGTTCGCCCGCGAGCAGCGGTGCGATCAGCGCGCGGAAGGTGTCCGCATCGATCATCGGCTTGATGTCGATCGGGGTCAGCGACCGGAGCTCTTCCATCGAATAGCCCAGATTGTCCCGTGCGCCGCGGTTGACCAGGATGAAGTTGAGCGTGTCCGCATCGAACAGGAACGCCTCGCTGACCGCATCCTCGACAATCCGCCCCAGCCGCTCGACGCTGGAGGAGGATTTGAGCCGTTCGAGTTCGGCGGCGGAGCGACCGGCGAACAGTTCGAGGATTAGTGCGGGCTGGATATGCTCGTCGATCGGGGCATCGTGCATCACCGACAGCAGGCCGATCAGCTTGCCGGTGCTCGAATGCAGCGGGACGCCGAGATAGCTCTCCACGCCCATCTCCACCAGCATGTGGTCATCGGGATACTGCGCTATCGCGTCCGATCGCACGAAGCAGATCCGGTTCTGCGCGACATCTTCGCAAGGCGTTCCGCGCAGGGCGTAATCGGTGCTGGGCTGCAGGCTGCCGTCCGCCCAGAAGCGGACGGTGCGCGCGGTGACGGGGTTGTCGGGGTCGATCTCGGCGATCGTCACCCATCGCACCCTCAGCGCGCCGGCGAGCACCTCCACCGCCTTTTCCAGGAAAGGCTCGCCCACCAGCCGAGCGCAATCGATGAGCGGCTGCTGGATGTTGCGCATCCGCAGCTTGCGCGACATGTCCTTGGCCACGATCCAGAATCCGTCCGAGCCATCACCCTGGGTCGAAGCGGGGGAAATGCTGAGGCTCAGGCTGGTGGGAACGCCGTTGCGATGATGCGCGACCATGTCGCAACCGCCCGTGCCGTTGGCGATTCCTCGCTCGAGGCATGCCCGCAATGAGGCCGCATCAAGCTCGGGCAGCACCTCGGTCACCGGTTGGCCGATGATATCCGCCGGCGAGTATCCCAGCGAATCGGCGGCAGCGGCGTTCCAGGCGCGGATGGTCCCGTCCTCGGCCAGCCCGATGATGATGTCCGAGCTGAAATCGAACGCGCCGACCGGCTGCATCAGCAGCGGCTCTGTTGTCGGGGAGTCCATAGTTGTCATTATCCCCCTAAGCCTTCGGTGCGACCCCAAAGCCCGTGAAGCTCCAGAAGACAGAAAACCCTCAGCCACGGAAATGTTCCGCCCCGGCCCAAAAGACCCGGCGCGATCGGGGAGAAATCGCACTTTGCCGTTTACAGGCGTAGTCGAATCGATTACACCCGTGGTCGAACTGTTGCAGAGAGACCCGATTCATGGCCCCCGAACGTATCAGCGATGCCGAACATGCGGTGATGGAGGTGCTGTGGCAGCGATCCCCCTTGACCGCAGCCGATGTTGCCGAAGCGCTCGCCGATGCGCGCGACTGGACGCTGCAGACGGTCAAGACATTGCTCTCGCGGCTCGCGAACAAGGGTGCGGTTTCCTACGAACAGGACGGCCGCCGCTATCTCTACAGCCCGATTCTGGCGCGCGAGGATTATGTCGGCGATGAATCACGGCGGTTGGTCGATCGGCTTTTTGGCGGCCGTGCCGCCCCGCTTATTGCGCATCTGGCCGAACAGCAGAAATTCACGGCGGAGGATTTGGCCGAAATCGAGCGGCTGATCGGGGAGTTGAAGTCATGATCGGGGATGGACAGGTGAGTGCGTGGCTGCAGGATTTCGCGCATGGCGTGACCGGGCAGTGGCTGGTCGAAACGTTGATCGTCACCGCAGCGCTGATGGCGCTGGTGCTGGTGCTGCGGCGACCCGTCGCGCGGCATTTCGGCGCGGAGATCGCCTATCTGCTGTGGGCGATCCCGCTTGCGCGGCTGTTCATGCCGCCGGTGGTGCAGACGATCGAGGTTCCGGTGAGCGCGCCATCTGCGCAGGACGTGCCGGGCACCGCCGCGATGGCGATGCCGGTCGCCGACATCGCAAGCCCGGTCGATGCGATGCCCGAGCCAGCGTTCGCCAATGGCTTGCTGGTCGATGCCGACTGGTTTGCGATCGGTGTCACCATCTGGCTATGCGGTGCGGCGATATTCCTGATCGCGCAGCTGTCCGCCTATCTGCAGAACCGGCGCGAACTGCTCGAGGACGCTGTCGAGGTCTCGCGGATGGACGACATTCGCGTGATCGAGATCGCCGGGATCGCCGGACCCTTCGCCTTCGGGCTGTGGCGGCGGTACATCGCGCTGCCGATCGGCTTTACCCAGGCGTACAACCCGATGGAGCGCGAACTGGCGCTGGCGCATGAGCGCTCGCATCACCGGGCGGGCGACCTGTGGGCGAACTTTGCCGCGCTCGCGATGCTGTCGCTGCACTGGTTCAACCCCGTCGCGTGGATGGCATGGCGCGCGTTCCGCTTCGATCAGGAAGCTGCCTGCGATGCCCGTGTGCTGCGCCGCCGCTCGTCGGCCGAGCGCACCGCTTATGCCCGCGCCATCGCCAAGGCGGCGACCGGCCACACATTGGCCTTTGCCAGCCCGCTCAACCCCAAGGAAAAGATCGTCGAGCGTCTCAAGATCATGAAGCAGCAGGACACATCGCGCACCCGCAAATGGCTGGGCGGCACGCTGATCGGCGGCGGTCTGATTACCGCGATGGCGATGACCGCCACGGTCAGCTATGCCGTGCAGCCGGTCTCGCCGCCGGACGCGCCCCGGGCGCCGCAAGCGCCGCTTGCGCCCGAAGCACCGGATGCGGCAGACGCCTGGGCGGCACCCGAGGCCCCCGACGCACCCATCCCTCCGGTGATCAAGGATGGCGTGTACATCTACACCGTCAAACGCGGTGACAACACCGTCACGCTGCGTCTTGATGGCCCCACCAGCCGCGCCGAGATAGACAGCAGGGTTGCCGAAGCCGAAGCGTCGCGCGCGATGGCAGAAGCCGATTTGGCGGTTGCGCAATCCGATCGCGCAATTGCTGCCGCAGACGCCATGTCTGCAGCCACCGAGGCCCGCGCCACGGCAATGGACAGGGCCGAGCGTAACCGCGCGCACTCCATGGACCGCGCACAGCGCATGATCGTGCGCACCGGATCGCCCGAGAATTACGTCATCGAGATGGGCAAGGGCCACAAATTGCGCGTCCGGACCAACGACTGCAACGGCAAGCCCAAGTCCGCCGCGTTCATGACCCATACCGAAACCAGGAACGGCAACGTCACCCGTACCAAGGTCGTCACCTGTGGACAGGTGATGCCCAACGAGGCGGAAATTCTAGCCAATATCGAAAAGGGAATGGCCGAGGCGCGCCGCAGCATGGAAGTGGCTCGTGCCGAAGTTCGCAGCAACAAATGGCTGAGCGACGAGGACCGTGCCGAGGCATTGCGCGGCCTGGACGAAGGAATGCGCGAGCTGCGCGCCGATCTTGCCGAGGCGCGGCGCGATCTGCACCGGGATCTCGAAGACGCCCGCCGCGACATGCGCGCCATGCCTGCGCCGCCTGTTCCGCCGGCGCCGCCTGCCGAACGCAACTGATCGCAGCCCGTTGCGGCGAGCGGGGGCAGCGCAAATATTGCGCCGCCCCTTTCGCTTTGGGGCGATCAATGCCACTTAGGCGCGATGGAACTGCCTGCTGATCTTCCGACCGGCCTTGCCGAAACCATCGAACCGCTGGTGCGCCGCGTGCTCGCGGGCAACCCGTCCGCGTTCACCTATACCGGCACCCAGACCTATGTCGTGGGCAAGGGCGCAGATGTCGCGGTGATCGATCCGGGTCCGGCGGACCCTGCGCATATCGAGGCGATCCTGGCGACCGTCGGCGATGCGCGCATCGCCGCAATCATGTGCACCCACACTCATCGCGACCACAGCCCCGCCGCAGCGCCGCTCGCGGCGCGCACCGGCGCGCCGATCATCGGCTGCGCAGCGCTGATTCTCAGCGACGACGGCCCGCGCTCCGACGAGGCGTTCGATACCACCTACGCGCCCGACCGGGTGCTCGCCGATGGCGAGAGCGTGTCGGGCGATGGCTGGACATTGCAGGCGGTTGCGACCCCGGGGCACACCAGCAACCATCTGTGCCTGGCTCTGGTCGAAAGCGGCGCGCTGTTCACCGGCGACCATGTCATGGGCTGGTCGACCAGCGTGATCTCGCCGCCTGATGGCGACATGGCCGATTATATGGCGAGCCTCGCCAAATTGCAGGAGCGCTCCGACCGCGTCTATTATCCCGCGCACGGTCCTGCGGTCGAGAACCCGGCCCAATTGGTGCGCGGCATGATGGGCCACCGCAAGCAGCGCGAGCGGCAGGTGCTGCGCCAGCTCGAGGCAGGCCCGCAGGCCATCCCCGACATGGTACCGCAGATGTACAAGGGCATCGATGAACGCCTGTACGGCGCGGCGGGCCGTTCGGTGCTCGCGCATCTGATCGATCTGAAAAACCGCGGCGCGGTCCGCCTCGAAGGCGACGTCTGGGCGCTGATCCATGGCGATTAAGGGCAGTACTGCCGGCCTGCTGTTAGCAGGCGCGCTCGCGCTAGGCGCTGGCGGCACCTGGCTGGCGTCGGGGCTGATCGAGGACGACAATGTGGTGTCGGCCGAAGCGATGCTCGCCGGGTTCGAGCGGCGCAACCAGCTGGTCGTGCTGGTCGCGCAGGTGGTGCCCGTGGTCACCAACAAGGACCCCGGCTTTATCGGCATGTTCGATGCCGAGCAGACCGCGATCATCCCGGCCACCGTGAGCTATTCGGTGAACATGGCGAAGATGGGCCCCGATTCTGTCGCATGGAACGAGACCGAGCGGCAGATGACAATCACCGTGCCGCCGGTGATGATCCAGCCGCCCAACCTTCAGGAGCAGCAGGCGCGCTATTATCGCGACGGGCTGTGGGTCACTGGGGCGAGCGTGGAGCGCCTGTTCAAGGCCAACTCCGCCGCCGCGCTCAAACAGGCGCAGACGCTGGCGCGCAACGAATCGCTGGTGGCGATCGCCCGCGCCAGCGCGCGCGATGCCGTCGAGCGCAACGCGCGTGCGTATTTGAGCGGCGCAGGCATACAAGATGCTGTAGTGACCGTGCGAATTGCCAACCAGGGAGCCAATCTGCAATGACCGCCCAACCCCGTGAGAACCTGTCCGGCCTGGATCTGCGCGCCGAAATCGACCGGCTGCGCAAGGAGAGGAACGCGGTCATTCTGGCGCATTACTACCAGAAGCCCGAAATCCAGGACATCGCCGATTTCGTCGGCGATTCGCTCGAGCTGTCGCGGATCGCGGCGGAGACCGACGCCGATGTGATCGCGTTCTGCGGCGTGAAGTTCATGGCCGAAACCGCCAAGATCCTGAGCCCCGACAAGATCGTCATCCTTCCCGATATGGATGCCGGTTGCAGTCTGGAAGACAGCTGCCCGCCCGACAAGTTCGCCGCGTTCCGTGCCGAGCACCCCGATCACATTGCGCTCACCTATATCAACTGCTCGGCGGCGGTGAAGGCATTGAGCGACATCATCGTGACCTCGTCGTCTGCGGAAAAGATCCTCAGCCAGATCCCGGCGGACCAGAAGATCATCTTCGGCCCCGACAAGCATCTGGGCGGCTATCTGGTGCGCAAATTGGGCCGCGAGATGCTGCTGTGGCCCGGCGTGTGCATCGTCCACGAGGCATTCAGCGAGACCGAGCTGTTGAAGCTCAAGGCGCAACATCCCGATGCGCCTGTCGCCGCGCACCCCGAATGCCCCGCGCACATCCTCGATCATGCCGACATGGTGGGATCGACCAGCGCGATCCTGAAATTCGCCAAGGAAACCACAAGCGACACCGTGATCGTCGCGACCGAGCCGCACATCATCCACCAGATGGAAAAAGCGGTTCCGGAAAAGACCTTCATCGGCGCGCCGGGTGCGGACGGCAACTGCAACTGCAACATCTGCCCGTACATGGCGCTCAACACGATGGAAAAGCTCTACGTCGCGCTGCGCGATCTGGAGCCGCGGATCGAGCTCGACGAGGCGCTGCGCCTCGACGCGAAGAAGTCGCTCGACCGGATGCTCGAAATGGCGAGCAGCACCGTGGGGCAGGGTGATCTTGGCCGCCCCGATCTGGCGCATCAGGACTGATGCGTCTGGCCTGACGCCTGACACATCAGGCTTGGGGCGCTCAGCCCTTCGGGGCTGAATGCACCGCATTGCGCCCCGCCATCGCCGCGTAGAAGGCGAAGGCGGGCGCCATGTCCTTCTCGTAATCGCCGGTCGGGTGGATCACCGGACCAAGCCCTGCGCGGCGGTTGCCATAATCCATGAACCCGCAGACGATCGGCACGCCCGCGCCATAGGCAATGCGGTAGAAGCCGGTGCGCCACGCGGTCACCGCCTTGCGCGTGCCTTCGGGCGCGATCGTCAGGATGAAGTCCTCGCGCGCGGCAAACTCGGCGATCATCTGCTGCACCATGTCGCCGGCTGCGCTGCGATCGACCGGAACTCCGCCCATCTGCCGCATGAAATTGTGGAACGGCCAGCGGAACAGCGAGGTCTTGGCCATGAAATGCGTCTCGAGCCCCAATTCGCGGGTGACGCCCATATAGTTGGGGAAGTCCCAGTTGCTGGTGTGCGGCACCGCGATGATGATGTAGCGGCGCTCGGGCGGCGGCGTGCCGGTCGCCTGGAAGCGGTGACGGCGATAGATGAACATCATCAGCGCATACAGCGCGCGCGCGGCCCAGCCAAGATGCGCGGTCGAAGGCTCGCGCGACGGGGAAGGCACAGGCTCGCTCGCGTTCATCATCCGTCCCCACACCTTGATGCAGGGCTCTTGCCCGGCATGATGGCCGGGCGCCGCTGTCACTGGATTCGCCTAGTGGCGCAAAGTGCGGGGCAGATCAATTGCCGTTACGGCATGTTTTGTTCGCGCCGGAACGGCCAGTCGGTTACACCGGCCACCCAAAGCGCCCACCAGATGATCACCGGCTGCAGCAGCAGGCGCGGGGCGTGATAGGCCCAAGGCAGAGTCCGCCCGCCCACCGCGATGTCATTGACCGCGTGGTTGATGTTGGCGGGCCACACGCACAAGGCATAAAGCGCAAGCCCGATCCCTGCGGCAAAGCGGAGCCGCGGTACCATCAGCCCGATCGCGCCTGCAATCTCGGCAACGCCGGTCAGGAAGACCACTTCGTCGGGAAACGGTACCCAGGCGGGCGTAATCGCCAGGAAGCCGCCGGGTGAGCGGATGTGGATGACGCCTGCGGCAAAATAGATCAGCGCCAGCAGCCAGCGAAATCCGGTGCGGACAGCGGACTGGCGCGGCATCAGCGTCAGCGCTTGCGGACGAACTCGGCGCGCAGCACCAGACCCTTGATGCCGTCGAACCGGCAATCGATCTCCTGCGCGTCGCCGGTCAGCCGGATCGACTTGATCACGGTGCCGCGCTTCAATGTCTGGCCCGCACCCTTGACCTTGAGGTCCTTGATCAGCGTCACCTGGTCGCCATCGGCGAGCAGGGTGCCTGCCGAATCGCGCACCTCGACCGCCTCGTCTTCGGACGGCGCGATAGTCAGATCGCCGGGGGCGGCCCATTCGCCGGTCGCTTCGTCATAGACATAATCGTCGCTGTCGCCGCTGTGCATCGGTCGGTTCAGCTCTTGAGCGTGACGATGGACAGGCCGCCGGGCTTGGTCGACGGGTTCGATGCGTTCTGCGGCTTGGGCTTTTCGGCCTTGGGCTTGCGGGTCTCGCGATTGGTCTTCTTCTGGCCTTTTGCCATGGTCATTTCCTTGTCCAGGCGCAGCGCCCGGAGCGCGGCTATAGCGCTAAATGCCGTGCAAAGCGCGTCAATTCGCGTGGCTTGCATGCGCCCGGTTTGCCAGCGCGTTATGCCAGTGAAGCCATCCGGCAGCGCAGTTTTGCGAGATTTTTGCTGATGTCTACTATTGGGGAAAATTTCAAACAGCGCGAATGGCAGCAATTCGGTGGATGGCCGACGTATGAGACTATACACTGGCTTGAGTCAGTATGGTCAAAGGTCGTGAGCGGTGGCTTCAATTTATAATAAATTTATTAAGGAGTTAGGGAAGTTCATGTTTATGAGCTGCGCATTATCTGCACTCCCTCTCCTCGCCACCCGCTTGGGTGCGGGCATAGGCACGTTTGTCTCAACGGTTTTCCTATCCGTACTCGGATTGTTAGTTTGGGGCGGCTTTTTCAAGAATGCCCCAAAATGGAATGCGCTTGGTGTTGTTCCAGCATTGTCAATCTCCACCGCGCTTTTGAATTATCACTGGAAAAGTCCGGTCGCAGACTTTCCTTGGGCGATAGGCTTGCTAACGGTATGGATCGTTAGTGGAGCTCTTTTTACCTATCTAGCACTTGCTAGAGCATCCAAATGAGGTGAATGTCGAGCCTTGGATGAGTTGCAGCGAACAGCCGCAACGGGGTCGGCAAAAGAATTTGCGCTTATGCCCGCATTCCCGCCGCCACTTCTACCAGCCCCAAGGGGTCGGCGGCGGGGCGATCGGCTGGCTCAGATCGAACTCGACGCGGAAGTTGCGCGCATTGGGTCCGTCGGGGCGGCGTAGGGCATAGGCATAGGTGTCTGCGTCGATCTCGACGATCCAGCTGTTGGTCACCGACCCGGTGAGACCCTGCGCGCGGAACATCGCGATGCTTTCGGCATCGACCGGGAACGTCTGCTGGCCGGGTGTGCCGGGGGTGGCGGTGTCGCCGCCGTACTGGGTGACCTTGTCGATGCTGCCGTCCTCGTGGCGGTGGTCGTGCTTGAGGCGGAGACCCGTCCCTGTCCGGGTGATGATCCAGGTTCGCGAGCGGTTCCAGCCGCCGTTTGCGGTGCCGACATGGAAGGGGATTTCCATCCGGTCGGCGCTGCACGAGCGGAAATGGACGATCATCGGCTTGCCTGCCAGATCGGCATCGGCGGCGTCGTTGCTCACCAGCTTGCCGGGATAGGCCTTGCCGCAATGCTGCGCCAGATTGGCGAGGAACGCGGCCTGCGGATCATCGGCGGGCGGGGTGGTGGTGCAACCGGCGAGCGCGAACAGCAGCGGAGCAAGGGCGAGCGGGGTGTTCAAGCGGGTCATTGCGCCACGCTGGCTCATTGAGGCGGTGTTGTCGAGCCGAAGCGCCACCAAGTTGTTCCCCTGCGAAGGCAGGGGCCCATCTCCTGCTGGTGCGTCTCGTCAAACGGTGGCTTTGCAAAGGTACCGTCGGGAGATGGGCCCCTGCCTGCGCAGGGGAACCGGTTCACGCTTGGGGATCGATGATCTCGACCGGCTTCACCACCTTCACCCGCTTCTTGCGCGCCGGCGCGGGCTTGTTGGCGCGGTGCTTGAGCGCGGCTTTGGGCACAGGCGCGTCCGGCCCGTCGGGCTTGGGCTTGAAGCGGCACAGATCGGCGACCGGGCAGCGCCAGCATTCGGGGCAGCGCGCCTTGCAGATATAGCGGCCGTGGAGGATCAGCCAGTGATGGCCATGGACGCGGAACGGCCCCGGCGTGCCCTTGTCGAGCGCGCGTTCGACATCGAGCACATTGCGCCCCGGCGCCAGCCCGGTGCGGTTGCCGACGCGGAAGATGTGGGTGTCGACCGCGAAGGTCTCCGCCCCGAACGCGGCGTTGAGCACGACATTGGCGGTCTTGCGCCCGACCCCGGGCAAGGCGGTGAGCGCGTCGCGATCATTGGGCACCTCGCTGGCGTGCCGCGCGATCAGCGCTTCGGACAGTGCGATCACGTTCCTGGCCTTGGCGTTGAACAGCCCGATGGTCTTGATGTGCCCCTTGAGCCCGACTTCGCCGAGATCGACCATCTGCTGCGGCGTCTTGATCCCCTCGAACAGCGCGCGCGTCGCCTTGTTGACCCCGACATCGGTCGCCTGCGCCGAGAGCACGACTGCGACCAGCAGCTGGAAATGGTTGCCATATTCCAGCTCGGTCACCGGCGCGGGGTTGGCTTCGGCGAGGCGGCGGTAGAATTCGAAGGTATCGGCCTTGTTCATGCGCCGCCTTGTGCCAGAGCTGCCTCCACCGCTGCAAGCGCATGCAGCGTGGTGGTGTCGAACAGCGGAACCGGGCTGTCGCTCTGGTCGACCAGCAGCATGATCTCGGTACAGCCCAGGATGATCGCCTGCGCCCCCTGATCGGCCAGCCGTTGCATGATCGTGCGATAGAGTGCGCGCGATGGCTCGGTGACCACCCCGCGCACCAGCTCGTCATAGATGATGCGGTGCACGTCGCTGCGATCACCGCTGTCCGGGGTGATCACCTCGAGGCCGAAGTTGCGCTGCAACCTGTCGCGCAGGAACGGCTGCTCCATGGTGAAGGCGGTGCCCAGCAGGCCGACCTTTGTCAGACCCTGCGCGGCGATCGCGCGGCCAACGGGATCGGCGATGTGCAGCAGCGGAATGGCAACCGCGTCCTGCACCGCATCGGCCATCCGGTGCATGGTGTTGGTGCAGATCACCAGCAGCTGCGCGCCGCCGCGCTCGGCCTGCAGCGCGGCGTCGATCATCGCGTCGGTCAGCGCGTCCCATTCGCCCGCATGCTGCAGCGCCTCGATCTCGGCGAAGTCCACCGACACCATCACGCTGGGCGCGCTGTGCGTTCCGCCCAGCCGCCGCCGTGTTTCCTGGTTGATCAGCCGGTAATACTGCGCCGAGCTCTCCCAGCTCATCCCGCCCAGCAGCCCGATGGTGCGCATCAGGGGTTGGCGGAAGCCGCAGGCGGGGGTCCCGGCGGATTCTTGGCCTTCCACTCCATCGCGCGCGCCACGCGGCGTTCGACCGAGGGGTGCGAGTAGAACAAAGCCTCCTGCACCGGGTGCGGGCGCGGATAGCGGTACTCGGCGGTCTTGACGAGCGCGCCGGAGAGCGCGTCGGGCAGGTTGACCATCTGCAGCGAATAGGCGTCGGCCTCGCTCTCGCTGATCCGGGTGAGGCTGTTGGCCACCGGCACCGCGAACACGCCGAGGAACGACAGCACGAACAGGAACACCGGCAAGCCGCGCGGATCGCCGATCTCGGTCACTTTGCTGCCGAATGCCCGTGCGAACCGTGCAAACAGCCGGTCGGCCAGGAAGAAGAAGATCACCGCCAGCACGCTCAGCACCAGCACCGAGCGCCAGACATGGCCGAGCACGTAATGACCGATCTCATGCCCCGTGACCGCGCGGACCTCGTCCAATGAGGCCTGCTTGAGCGCGACATCCGAGATCGCGATCCGCGCCGCGCTACCCACGCCCGAGACATTGGCGGTGAAATTGTTCGACTGGCGCGAACCGTCATAGATGAAGATGCGGTCCTCGGGGATATCGACCTGCTTGGCCATTTCCAGCACGGCATCGCGCACCGGGCCGGCGGGGATCGGCTTGTAATCGTTGAACAGCGGTTCGATCAGCGTCGGCGAGAGCAGCAGCATGACCGACACGACCACCGCCGAAAAGCCGCCCGACCACAGCCACCAGCGCTTGCCGGTACGGCGGATCAGCGCATAGATGCCCAGGAAGAACAGCCCGCCGCCGATGGTGGCGATGGTCATGCCGATGGCATCCTGCATCAGGAAATCGGACAGCGGCTGCTGGGTGCGGTCATACATCCGCTCGTGGCCCCATTCGGCCCAGATGTTCCAGGGCAGGGTGATGATCGCCGAGACGATGAACAGCCCTGCGGCGGTGGCAAAGGTGCGCAGCGCCCAGCCGCGCTTTTCGAGCTTCGCCCAGATCCGGTCGGTGATACCCAGCTTGACCAGAATGACGGTCGCCAGCGCCGAGACCAGCAGCCCCCACAGGATCATCCAGTGGCCATCCATGGTATAGGCCGCAGACTTGGCGAGCGCCTCTGCCCCCAGCCCGTCGATATAGGCCTTGGTCGCCGCTTCCGGATTGAATGCCATGCCGTTCCCCGCTGTATTGTGTATATAATACAGGCTTAGTCGGGCCTTGGCGTGCCGTCAAGCCAGCCCCAGCACCTGCGGCATGGTATAGCGCCCGGCGGGCTTGTCGTGCAGCCACAGGCACGCCTTCACCGCGCCGCGCGCAAACACCATGCGGTTTTCGGCGCGATGGGTCAGTTCGATGCGCTCGTCGTCGCTGGCAAGGTAGACGGTGTGGTCGCCCGCCACCGATCCGCCGCGCAAGCTGGCAAAGCCGATCGCGCCGCGCGCCCGCGCGCCGGTGACGCCGTCGCGGCCGCGCTCGCTGTCGCGGGCCAGATCGATGCCCCGCGCCTTGGCCGCCGCCTCGCCCAGCAGCAACGCGGTGCCCGAGGGGGCATCGACCTTGTGGCGGTGGTGCATCTCGGCGATCTCGATGTCCCAGTCCTCGCCCAGCCTCAACGCCGCCTCGTGCACCAGATGCGCGAGCAAAGTGACGCCGAGCGAGGTGTTCCCGGTCTGCAGCACCGCGATCCGGTCGGCGGCGGTGTCGATCAGCCAGTGGTGGCGTTCCACGAGGCCGGTGGTGCCGATGACGATCGGGATGTTCGCAGCGACCGCTGCCTCCAGATTGGCTTCCAGCGCTTGCGGAGAGGAGAAATCGACAAGGATGTCGCTTTCTGCCGCCAGGCTGAGCGGATCGCCGCCCTTGTCGATCCCGCCCGAGACGCTGGCACCTGCATCCGCAATCGCCGTCGCCAGCGCCTGTCCCATGCGGCCTGCATTGCCGATAATTCCGATGCGCGTCATCGCGTTCCTGCTCTTGCTTGTATCCAGGCCGGTCCATGCCGTATTGCGCCCGCTATGGCAAAGATTCCCAGCATCGTCATCCTCACCGGCGCCGGCGTGAGCGCCGAGAGCGGCATCGATACCTTCCGCGCGGAAGGCGGGTTGTGGGAGCAGCACCGGGTGGAGGATGTCGCCACCCCCGAGGCGTTCGCGCGCGACCCCGATTTGGTGCTGCGCTTCTATGACATGCGCCGCGAATCGATCCAGACCAAGCAGCCCAATCCTGCGCACGAGGCGCTGGCCCGGCTCGATGCGGCATGGCCGGGCGAGCTGCTGATCGTGACGCAGAATGTCGACGACCTGCACGAGCGCGCGGGCGCGAGCCGGCTGCTGCACATGCACGGCACGCACCTCACCGCCTGGTGTCTGGCGTGCGACGCGCGGCCAGGCTGGCGCGGAACGCTGATCGACCGGCCTACCTGCCCCGCATGCGGCACGCCGGGGCAGCTGCGGCCCGACATCGTCTGGTTCGGCGAGATGCCCTACGAGATGGAGCGGATCTACGAGGCGGTGGGCGCTTGCGACCTGTTCGTCTCGATCGGCACCTCGGGCGCGGTCTATCCCGCCGCCGGGCTGGTCCGCGAGGCGCGCGCGCGCGGCGCCCGGACACTCGAGCTCAACCTAGAGCCCAGCCAGGGCAGCCATTTCTTCCACGAATCACGCCATGGCCCGGCGTCGCTGCTGGTGCCGCAATGGGTCAGCGAGGTGTTGGGGTAAAGCCGACTCAAAAATCCTCCCCGAGCTTGTCTCGGGGAGGGGGACCGCCGACCGGAGGTCGGTGGTGGAGGGGAGGCGAGATAGTGTGCAGGTGAAGGTGGCGCGACCCCGCTG